>CAMLOB010000515.1 GCA_946481475.1 uncultured Chlorobiota bacterium
GCAGGGAAGGACCGAGATCGTTGCAATGCTTCTGGAAGCGGACCCGGCTCTGACGGAGATGCCGAACAGAACGGGCATGACCCCGCTGGCGATGGCCGTTCGACTCGGCGAGACGGAGTCGGCGCGGATGCTGATCGAAGCCGGCGCCGATCTGGAATATTATGACAGGTGGGGATGGACTCCTCTGCACCACGCCGCCTGGATGGGGAGCTACGATTGCGTGCAGTTGCTGCTGGATGTCGGCGCCGACCGCGAGGCCCGCATTCCGACCGGGGAGCGGGCGTTGGAGCTGGCCGAGACGGCGGAGAATCCGGAAGTGGTGGAGCTGCTGCGATAGCGGCCGGAGATGACGGAACCATGCAACGGCACGTTCAATCCGGACGTGCCGTTGTTCTTTATCCCACAAGTCGCGGATCGAACGGAGCCTGAACCGCCTCGCCGATGTCGATCCTGCCGAAGTTCCTGTGAGCCGGATTCAGCAGATAGTTGTGTTCCATCGGGACCACAACGCTCGGAACGCGAAGGACCGGCGATTTCCCTTCCCGCAGCCACTCATCGCCGATCTCCTGCGAGACTTCGTTCGGCGGATGTTTGTTCCATCCTTCCGGAAGGGAGGCAAGGTCGACGGTCTTCACAAGTGTCGTGTCGAATGTTGCGGGGATACAGATGTAGCGGGTCAACAGCCTGGGATCGTCTATGCGCACAAGAATCTCCAGCAGGGCAAGGGAAATACTGCCGGAGGTGTAGACAACTTTCTTCCCTTTGCTGTTAAAGCGTTGTCCACGTTTTGCTGAGCCTTCGCCGGTGAACGCCTCGCGTTGCCAGCGAGGATCGGTTATACGCCATACGGTTATTCTGGCCATGATGTATTGAGGTTGATGATGGTGTAGATGGTTGTGCTGCCCGAGAGCGTCGTCAAACGGGAATGCCGTAGGCGATACCGTCAAGAACCTGCTCCACAATTTCCGCTCCCGGTCCGGTTCTGGCCATATCAAGCGGTGATGTATCTCCAAGTGCATAGTTCGGTCGCTTCATCCACTCTCTCGCTTTTTCTTCATCTTCCAGAACTTCGATTGCTCTCTCCGTAAGCCGTGCAATCCTCCATGCCCGTTCCGATTCCGAAGCCGGAAGCCGCTTCTCGCTGCGTCGGCGGTTCAGCGTCCGCAAGGGGATGCTGACGGCCCGGGCCAGTTCCTTGTTCGAGAGATCAAGCCGCTTCTGAATATCCGTCAGGATACTCAGCGGGAGCCCTTCGCTGATCCTGGCCGCGGCCGTGCTCAGATCCCATGTGAGATAATTCATTGTTGCTTCTCCATTAATTTCGGTTGTTGCCGTATGGCTGACAATATAACGCCGTGTGGCACGAGGTGCAAACGGCGGAAATATTGCCGCCGATAAAAAAACGCCTGTGCGAAACATCCTCTTGCATTTCCTTCCTTGCACCTGACGCGACGTGAGGTCCTAACTTCGCGGATGTTCGCGAACGAAATCCTCTCTTCGGCAAACTACCGGAAGGGGGGAGAAGAAATTGGAAGACATCAACATGGAGATATGCCGATGAAGACCGAAGGAGTGCGGATCGGTCACCTGGCCGAACGGACCGGACTTTCGATACGGACGCTGCACTGGTACGACGAGATCGGCCTGCTGAAGCCTTCCGACAGAACGGAGTCGGGACACCGGCTCTACAGCAGGGAGGATATCGCCCGCCTGCAGCGGATACTGTCGCTGCGGGATCTCGGCTTCTCGCTTGAGGAGATCGCCGAGTGTCTGGACGATCCGGCGTTCGATCACTACACGGTGATCCGGATGCACCGGATCAGACTCCAGCGCGATCTGGAGAAGACCCGCCGACTCTGCGACCGGCTTGAACGGCTGGAAGGCTATCTCCAGCGAGGAGAGGATGTCTCCGGAGAAGAATTCATGAAAACAATCGAGGGAATTATCATGGTTGAAAAATATTATTCGGAAGAACAGCAGGAGTACCTGAAGAAACGGTACGAAGAGGTCGGCCAGGAGCGGATTGCCGAGGTGCAGAAGGAGTGGGAGGAACTGATTGCCGCCGCACGTGCCGAGATGGAGAAGGGGAGTGATCCGACGAGCGAGCCGGTTCTGGCGATCGCCCGGAAATGGAACGCTCTGGTCGCGGAATTTACCGGAGGCGACCCCGGCATCGGCGCGTCGCTGAACCGGATGTACAGCGAGGAGGGACCGGAGAAGGCAAGCCGCGGCGTGATGGATCCGGCAATCTTCGAGTTCATGCGAACGCCGTGCGAGAGGGTGCGGGGGGAATAACGGTGAGGGCTTGACATGCTCTTCCCGGCTTTGATGATCCGGGAAGAGCATGTGCATGCCTCGTGTACAGTCCGCTCTTCTATTCCGGCATCAGTTCCACCCGGACTTCCGTTCCGTCATCAACGTAGGAAGGACATCCACCTTCACCTCCTGCAAAAGATGCATCGAATGCGATAGGCTTTGCCTGATAGCCCGGTGCGGAAATCGTCATGCGATACGTTCCCTCATCGACTCCGAAACCGAAAGGGACAGTGCCGATTGTGTCACCAGTAACCGTAATATTTGTTCCCTGCTTCACGTAGGTTTCGTCTTCAAAGAGGTAGGAGGGCAATCCTGATGACGCAGGCACTTCAATCCCGCTCAGACGGACCGTGCCGATCGCTGCTCCGGTTACCCCGTCAGTAACCGCCACAACAGTGAAGACCGGCTCGTAGGTGAGATGAACGCATGGACCGGTATCGTCGTTGCATCCCGGAAAAACAGCCAGAAGTATTGCCGACACGAACAGGTTCGAAACGAGGTGGACGTTCATGGTCTCAGGTAGAGAATTGTTATCGATGAAGTTTCATGCGAAGACAATCGGCATCTTCCTTCATAACATGTCGGTGAAGAAAAGAGAGGATCAAGAACGAAAAGACAGGCCATTCCTGACTTTCCGTTCTTGATCGGACGATTCATCCGGTGGGAAGGGACAGGGGAGAGGCTATGCCGAGACATACACCCGCTCAAACTTCTCCCTGATCGCCTCATTACAGAGGTTCCCGATGCTCCCCTGGTGTGTATGGGGGGCTCCCGGCGTCGGCTCGTATGTCCCCTCGGCAACCGCCTTCCCGACGATACGGTAGGCGTCCCGGAACGGCGTCCCTTCGGCGACCAGACGCCCTACATCCTCGACCGTGTAGAGATACCGGTATCGTTCCTCCCGCATCCAGTCGGTCCTGACCTCGATGTGCTCCAGCATGTACGCTGCAAGTTTCAGACACTCCTTCAGGTGATCCGCTCCGGGGAAGAGAAGTTCTTTCAGAAGCTGGTAGTCGCGATGGTAGCCTCCGGGGAGATTCGTCGTCAGCAGGGCGATCTGGTTCGGCAGACCCCGCAGCGTGTTGCAGTGGGCACGGATCAGCTCGAAGACGTCCGGGTTCTTCTTGTGGGGCATGATGCTCGATCCGGTTGTGAGGGATGTCGGGAAACCGACGAGGTCGAAGTTCCCTCCGGAGTAGAGGACTACATCCATCGCAAAACGTCCCAGCGTCATCG
>CAMLOB010000516.1 GCA_946481475.1 uncultured Chlorobiota bacterium
GGAGTTGAGAGTCAGGAGTTGAGAGTCAGGAGTTGAGAGTCAGGAGTTGAGAGTCAGGAGTTGAGAGTCAGGAGTTGAGAGTCAGGAGTTGAGAGTCAGGAGTTGAGAGTCAGGAGTTGAGAGTCAGGAGTTGAGAGTCAGGAGTTGAGAGTCGCGGTAGCCGTCGGTCTTTAGCCGACGCCGGGAGACCCGGAGAATGGCGAGAGGTCCGGTGCGGAGTCGAAGCGAAGAGGGGAAGGAGTTGAAGAGTCGAAAGTCAGGAATCGGGGATGATGTGGGAACTGACGGATATATCCTGACGGGTCGGAAAGTACTTCAGCCAATGTCATTTGCAGTAAGCCTGGAAGCGGCATCTCGTCAATGCAACGTTCGACAGGAATGAACAGAAGCAGAGGATCAACATAATTGTATGTACACACAATAATCTCAGGAGACAACAGCATGAACATCGGCATTATCGGATCGGCCGTTGTGGCCCGGACGCTCGCACAGGGCTTCCTCTCATCGGGACATACCGTCAAGCTCGGGACGCGGGAACCGGCAAAACTTGACGGGTGGCTGGAAGAGATCGGCAACGAAAGTCTGTCGGTCGGAAGCAATGCGGAGGCTGCGGAGTTCGGCGAGGTCATCGTCCTGGCGACCGGATGGTCCGGAACGGAGAACGCCATCTCACTTGCCGGACCGGAGAACTTCGCAGGGAAAGTCGTGATCGACGTCACCAATCCGCTCGACTTCTCGCAGGGACCGCCGCCGAAACTTGCAGTGCAGTACCCGGAATCGGGGGGCGAACTTGTGCAGAAATGGTTGCCCGAGGCAAAAGTGATCAAGGCATTCAACACGATCTCCGCCAACATCATGATCAATCCGAACCTTGAAGAGGGAAAACCGGACCTGTTTATCGCCGGGGACGATGACTTTGCAAAGAAGGTGGCGACGAACATCGCAACGGAGTGGGGATGGGAGAACGTGCATGATCTGGGAGATCTCACCAATTCCTACTGGCTGGAAACCTTCGCAATGCTCTGGATCTATTTCGGATTCCGGAACAATCACTGGACACACGCATTCAAGCTGCTGATGAAGTAAAACCGACATTGATGCAACGATAGACCGGAGACAAGAAAGCGAACAGACTTCGATCCGCAGTCTCCCTTCAACCGCCGGGAAAGAGAAGCCTTTCCCGGCGGTTGTTTTATCCCCCGGTTGTAACAGCCACTAACAAAAACCGGAGTGATGTGTTAGGAAACGGGTTATCGGCTCTGCTCCGAAGAGACGGGCCGGAACAACGCAGTTGTCACGGGTTCACCGTAACCGTCACCGAGGAGACCATGAGACACTTGCTCCGCCTTGCCACGTTTGCATTCTCCGCGATTCTTCTGTCCTTTCCGGCCCTCTGTCCCGCACAGAATCATATCTACGATCAATGGTGTTTCGGTCTGGAGATGGGACTGGATTTCCGTTCGGGTTCGCCCCGCCTCTTCAGACCGCAGATTCGGGCAATCGAGGGGGGAGCCTCAATCTGCGATGCAAATACCGGCGCTCTCCTCTTCTACACTGACGGCGTCACCGTCTGGAACCGAAACCATCAGGTGATGTCCAACGGCACGGGACTGATGGGACATCTGAGCACAACGCAATCTTCGCTGATCGTTCCTCATCCCGCAGATCCTGACCTCTACTACCTTTTTACAGCCGATGCAGGCCCTTATGGTCTGCGGCTGGCCGGCATCCACTACTCGATCGTCGACATGCGGGGAGACGGAGGACTCGGGACCGTCGGACAGAAGAATATTCCGCTGCTGAAAGAGGCCACGGAAAAGCTGGTTGGTATCTATCACTGCGATGCGAACAGCATCTGGGTCCTGGCCCACGAACTCGGTTCCGATCGTTTTTTCGCCTGGGAGGTGACCGCTGCGGGGCTGAACACAACTCCGGTGATCTCGGCCATCGGCAACATTCACAGTAGCGCAAACGATCTTTCCTCAACCGGATACCTGAAAGCCTCACCGAACGGACATTATCTGGCATCGGTCAACACCCAGTTGAACAAGGCGGAGATCTTTCAGTTCAACAGCGGCACCGGTGTCGTCACAGCGAAGCTGGGGGAGGTCGACGCCTACTACGGGGCAAGCTTTTCGCCGAACAGCAAGTATCTCTACACAACTCTGGGGGACAGTCTGCAAAGCGAGTACAAGATCTTCCAGTACACCATGCTTCCGGGCAACTCCAAAGAAATTTCCGAGACACAGGTCGTTGTCGCCACGGTCGAGGCTCTGCCGCTGGAGAATGTAATCATCAGCGGTGCGCTCCAGATCGCCCCCGACCGGGCCATTTACGTGACCGCCAGCACCGGCCTCATCGGTCGCATCGTCAACCCCGACCTGCCCGGAGCTTCGTTTGAAAGAGATGTGATCCCCATTCCCGACATCTTCCAACAACGGGGACAATACGGTCTGCCGAACTGCATCGACGGACTCTTCTCCATCACTCTCTCCAACGAAAAACTGAAGGCCCGCATTATCGTGGATGATACCGCTATCTGTGCCGGGGAACGGCTTGGTTTCTATGATCGAAGCACCGGAAATCCCTCTTTGTATGAGTGGGAGGTGAGCGGAAAAATTTCTCTCTCTTCATCCGGCCAACATCTCGGTGAAGTGACCTTTCCGGAGCCGGGACGCTACCGTGTCAGTCTGCAGGTCGCCAACGGATGCGGCATGGATATCGATTCAATCTTCATCACCGTCTTTCCGCAACCGGTTGCCGATGCCGGACCGGACAGGAGCATCTGCCTCGGAGCCTCGGTACAACTATCGGCAAGCGGAGAAGGGAAATATCGCTGGCGGCCCTCAAGAGGCTTGAGCTGTGATACCTGTCCCAACCCGGTCGCCTCGCCGACGACGACAACGACGTACGAACTTGTTGTGGAAACAGAGGAAGGATGTCTGGACCGCGACAGCATCACCGTCACGGTCAACGACGTGCTGGAGGTCCGGGCGGAATCGGATACGGGTATCTGCATCGGAGAATCCGTGACGCTCAGAGGGACGGGAGCAAACGAGTATGAATGGCTGACATTCTCGGGAGAGACGATCTGCACCGACTGTGCCGAACTCGACGTCACGCCGGAGCGGACCACGAGCTATATCCTGTACGGAAGGAACGCCGAGGACTGCGAGGGATACGATACCGTTACGGTGACGGTCCATCCGATCCCGGTTGCCGATGCCGGAAGAGACACGGCCTTCTGCGTCGGCAACGCAACAACCCTGGGGGGAGGGGACCCGCAACCCGGACTTCGCTACCAATGGATTCCGGACAAAGGACTTGATAACCCGAACGCTCTTCACCCCGTCGCCTCGCCGGTCGAAACGACCCTCTACGAGCTGATTGTCACCGACGAACGGAGCGGATGCTTTGCGATGGATTCCGTCACGATCATCATCCATGATGTCCCGGTTGCCGATGCCGGAAGGGATACCACATTCTGCATCGGCGGGACGACTCTTCTGGGTGGAACTGACGGGGAGCCGGGACTTCGGTATC
>CAMLOB010000517.1 GCA_946481475.1 uncultured Chlorobiota bacterium
ATGAGCAAGCAGAAGACTCTTGACTCTTGACCATTCAACTATGCAATACTCCCGACCGGCAGTCAGCCGTGAGCAGTCAGCTATGAGCAAGCAGAAGACTCCCGACTCTTGACCATTCAACTATGCAATACTCCCGAGCGGCAGTCAGCCGTGAGCAGTCAGCTATGAGCAAGCAGAAGACTCTTGACTCTTGACCATTCAACTATGCAATACTCCCGAGCGGCAGTCAGCTATGAGCAAGCAGAAGACTCCCGACTCTTACCCCTGCAGATCTACTCCGCCCCGAGATACCGGGCGAGAATAGCGTTCCAGTCCGGACCATGCGCCTTCTTCAGCAACGCCCGGTTAATCGCCTCCCGCCACGGACTTTCATCCGGAAGGGCGATACCGTAGAACTGCTTGTCGAACGTTTCCGGAAGGACCAGTATATCCGCATCCGGATCGATGTTGGAGAGATATTTCAGCAACGGGGCATCGTGAACAAGAGCGTCGATCTCCCGATTACGCAACGCCGCCATTCCCTCCGCAGCATTGCCGAAGAGCCGGTGGGAAATATTCCGTTCGCTCAGATAGACCGCACCGATCGCCTCATTTACCGCACCGACCCGCACACGGGGGAGATCACTGACCCCCTTTACCTCCGACTCGAGTTCGGAAACCGTCAGGGATGCGGCAATGGCGGCGGTAAAACCGGAGATGATAATGATTGCGGCGAACATCCAGATCAGGCCGATCAGTCGCCCGGCAAACGTCACCGGTGCCTTGTCGCCGTAGCCGACCGTCGTCATCGTCACGGCCGACCACCAGAAACCGGAACCGATTCCTTCGACCGCCTTACCGCCGAACTGTTCCGGATTCTTCTTTCGTTCGACAAGCCAGATAAGCAGACCGACAAGCAGAAGCACCAGCAGAAGAGCACCGACAACCGAGAGGAAGTCGAGCGAGATAAGGCGTCCCAGAATTCCGAACATTCCTCCCCCACCGCTGCGAACGGCAATGCCCAGTCCGGTCTGGTAATAGGGGTGACTGAAGTCGAGCATCGCCTCCCTGTCGGAGGTAATGGTAATTGCGGCAATCGATGCGTCCAGGCTGTCGGTAGCAACGCCTTCGAGCAGGCCGTGCAGGTCGGTTTCGCGGAGCTCATAGTCGACACCGATTTCGGCGGCAACTTCTTTCCAGAGATCCATACTTATGCCTTCCCACTCTCCGTCGACTCGTTTCATCGAGAACGGGGGAGCCTCCTTTGTCCCGATAATCAGAGTCGGCCGGTTGTTGAGCATCGACGGCCCCGGCTGCGACTGTCCCCGAAGGAAGATTGCCGGAAGGATAAGGAAGATGAGAAAGGGAAGAAGCGTTAACGGTTTTCCGAACATGAAAGACATCTCGTATGTTTGACAGGTTTCGGGCGTACGACAAGATACAAGGCTTCCGAGAGAAAGGGATGGGGAATGATCTGCTTCTGCGGCGCAAACTGACGCTTCGTTCCGGCGACAGGAAACTGGTACTCCAGAAAAAACCGGTCGAGCGGACCGAGCACGTTCTGATGAAGGCGTTTCTCTGGGTATTGTATCTGCCGGAGTATAAGGATCTCATCGTCGAATACAATATCGGCGACCGTTACAAGCCGGATGTGATCTCGCTTGACGCCCATGGCGAGCCTCTGTTCTGGGGAGAGGCCGGAAAGGTCAACAGAGAAAAAATCGAATCGCTGGTCCGACGCTATCCCCGCACGCACATCGTCATTGCCAAGTGGTCGGTTCGGCTTCAGCCATATGTGGAGATTGTTGAGGCGATTCTGAAGAAGTACCCTCGCAAGGCTCCGTTCGATCTTTTGAATTTCCCCGCCGACGGAGCCGAACGATTTATTGAACCGAACGGAGAGATCAGGATTTCACGGGAGGAGATCGAGTGGGTGAGGATGGACGACAACATGACTGATCACTTCATTCATTAGAAATTAGAAAGGGGATCAACTCTCCCAAGTTGATCCCCTTCGGTTTGATACCGACCACCATGCCGATTATTGCAGAGGACTCTCCACCTCGATCCACACCGGGCCACCCTTCAGCATCCCTGCATCATTGTTGCCGCTGTTATCAGCGGCCGCCTCCCCGACACCATCATTCAACTGCCAGTATCCTACGAGTCCCGATTCAGTCCCTTGCAAACTTTTCTTCATCGTCGAATTGATTTCCTCAGCAGTACGGGCACGATTCCAGACGCGAACCTCATGCAGGATCCCATCAAAGAAGTGTGCCCCCTTGCCGGTTCCATTCGACTCCCGTGCTCCGATAAAGAAATCGGCAGTGGTTGAGACCGGCGATCCTTTGAGAGTCGACTCGGAATCCAGAACACCGTTGACATAAATCAGGAGCTTGTTTTCGGCAACATCCTGTACTGCGGCAATGTGATACCACTCGTTTACCTTGAGAATGGTTTTGCCTACCATCCCGGCTTCGTAGGAACGAACGTAGAACATCGGCTTTGAACTTTCAAAGCCCAGAAGGAAATCAAGTTCGCTGTTGTCCGGACCGTGACCCAGAACGGAATTCCAGCGATCCGCCCCTGACCGGAAAGTATGTGCGTACGCATAGAATTCGAGAGTGAAACCGGAACCGCTCAGATCCAGATCAGGTGAGTCGGGCACGACGACCATGTCATCCTTCCCGTCAAATTCAAGAGCTTCCGTTTTTCCGTCACCCCGAATCTGTATGTCGGCCGTAGAAAACGCTCCGGCACTGACCTGAACCTCAACAGAGGCTGAAGTGTAACCGGTTCTGGAAGCCAGAACAGTATATCTTGTCGGTATCACACTTGAGATACTGAAGCTCCCCTCGGCATCAGTGGTGACCGACTGCGTAGGAGGATTCGTCGTTACTGTGACTCCTGCTACCGGTTCGCCGTTAACGGCATCGGTAATTTTTCCTCGAATGCCACCGGTGGTAGACGGCTGAGTTGTGGTCTCATCATCTCCGCAAGAACTGAACAGGAACAGCGCAAAGATGGCTACGGGCAACATCCAGAGGCTGGATCCGATTAATCGTCTCGTCATAGTTTTGCCGGTTGTTATAATACGGTTGCTGGTGTTTGGGAAAGCAATCCCTGATTCTATCAGAGTCACCTGAACATGACAGAATTCTCACAAAGAAACAAAATCAAACATTCATAATAAAAAGAGAAGCGCCGATATCATGACCACATTCGCACAACTCTACGACTACTGCATGGCCAAGCCGGGAACGGTGGAAGATTATCCGTTCGGCGAAGAGACGCTGGTTTTCAAAGTCGGCGGCAAGATGTTTGCCCTGACCGGGATTGAGGCGCTTCCTCCACGTGTGAACCTGAAATGCGATCCGGAACGGGTACCGGAACTACGTGAACGGTACGAGGCGATACGGCCCGGCTATCACATGAACAAGAGCCACTGGAATACGGTGGTGCTGGACGGAACGATCCCCGAGCCTCTCATCTGCGAACTGATCGACCACTCCTATGAACTGGTCGTCGCCTCGCTGCCGGCAAAGGTCCGCAAAGAG
>CAMLOB010000518.1 GCA_946481475.1 uncultured Chlorobiota bacterium
TACGGGATTGAAGACCCGTTCGATGAAAATATCGTCCCGTGACGGGATTTCCCGGCCGGGTGTGGTATCCTTGAACTGATTCATGGTTTTCCGATTACCTTGCGGTCTTTCAACGGATGCCGTGAGGGCTTCGTTCGACTTGTGGTAACTTTTCCGAAGTTCCCGGATATTTCCTGTCCGGGCGAACGTATGATCTCTCCCTCCGTTGCCGAATAACAGCCTGAAAACAACAATACGCGCATGACGCATTGGCTTTGCAACAGTTCCGGTTTCGTCGTCGTGTTCCTCCTGATCGGAGCGTTCACGGCGTCGGCCCAGTCCTATACAGTCTATCCCTCCACTCTTTACAGCGGCGAGAATGTTCTGACAATATACAGTCCCCGCGGCATCGAACGGGTCAGCCTGACGACAACGTCGAACGTCATTGTCCGATCCTCGCCCGGTTTCCTGCGCGATTGTCCCGATTCGGTGCAGGTCCGTCTGTACGTCTCCTCGGTGACTTCGGAGGAGGCGGCCGTCCTCAGCATCTTTGAATGTGACGGAAGCTACGATACGCGGACGATTCCGTCGGAAGACTGGACGATACGGCATGAATATACCGGAAAAGTGGAGGTCGGCTCCGATACGTGTCTGCCTTGCTTCGTCGAGTCGACCTCTCCCCGCATTCTCGATTCCATCGTCGTTCACAACCCCTCGGTCCGGGTCGAGATTCAGGAACGTCCCTATCGCAAGGGCTACAGGGTGGTGGGGGGGCTTCCGTTTCGCTACAACATCTGCTATCGACCGGAGCGGGAGGAGTCGGTGACCGATACGATCTACCTTCACTTCAAGCGTGAGGAACCGAACGGGGGATTCGATTCCTATGTGATCACAAAACCGATCACGCTTCAGGGACGGCTTCCCGATGTCCCCGTCTCAAGAGAAGATACGGTCTCTGTCCCCTTGCTTCCACCGCTTCGCGATCCCACCACGTTCCGGAACATCGTGATGCCGACGGCCGAATCTCCCGGTCGGGGAGCGATCTTCTACGGCAACTATATGGTGGTCGGCAGCCTTGCCGGATACGGTCTCACCGACCGTCTCAGTCTGCTCGGAGGGGGTGTCTTCGTTCCGGAGTTCATCAGCAAACTCTATCTGGGAACAATCGGGGGAAAGTTCGAATTCGTCAGGTCCGGTAAACTCAGGGGTGCGGTCGGCGCGCAGTACGCCTTTTCGTCGTCGGAAGATTCGGACATCAGCACGTTTGCTCCGTACGTTGTCGGCAGCTTCGGCGATCACGATCATCGGATCAGCATCGCTCTCGGCTACGGACTGAAGCGGCACATAACTCCTCTGGAGACGTTTGACAGAAATGCCCTGACGGTTGCCGTCGGCGGGAACACGACGATTGCGCGCGGGTGGAAGCTGGCGGCCGAATGGTACGGCATCGAAAGCTCCGGCGTTTCCCCGCTTGTGGTAACGGCCCGACGTTTTACCAACTCATTCGCCTTCGATTTCGGGCTTGGCTTCGATCTGTCGGAAGGATCGGATGTGCTCTTCAAGGATGCCTTCTCAGGGGAGATCACGAAGCTCTCGATCGCGCCGGTGTTGTCGGCGATGTGGGTGTTTTGAGGAGTGAGCTGTCAGCTATGAGCTATCAGCTATGAGCTGGCTGTGAGGAGCTTTGCGTGAGCAATCGGCTATGAGCAGTGAGCAGTCGGTTGTGGGCTTTGCGTCTTTGCTCTTTGCGTGAGCAATCGGCTATGAGCAGTCAGCATTCAGGGGCACTCCCACACTTTCCCACTCCTACACTCACTCACTCTCATACGTATGTGTGCCGAAGATCGATGAATGCCGTATCTCATCCCGAAACTCCGTCAGACCCGGGTGTTTCTCTGTTCTGCAGCGGATGGTGTCTCCGGCGTAGATCAGATCGAAGTAATCGTCCCGGTTGTTCGCATCCTCCTGTTCGCTCAGGTAGACAAACGTCTCCTCCCGGTCGTGGAGGCGGCATTGTTCGCGGACGATGAAGGGAGAGGTCGTTGTGCCGACAAGCTCGCCGGAGGTGACCGGGCGGAAGGATCCGTCCGGATTGCGTAGCGTTCCGGCAATCTCGAAGGCAAAGCGTTCCAGCGGTCTGTAGATCTCCTCGAACTTCTCGTAATCATCCGCCGACGCATCTCCCCCCACGGCCGCCGTCACTGTCTCCGCATAATCGTCGGTCGCTTCAATCCGTTCTCTGCCCTGCATCTCCTCCTTCTCTTCATCCTCAAGCGCGGCGTTCTGCCGATTGATCTCGTTGACGGCAATCACCAGCGAGCGGGCCACCCGCAGCGATCGTCGCAGTACAGGATCGGCCGTCAGCAGATCGATGACCGCTGCGGCGTCCTGCACGTTCTGCGATCTCTTCTCCGGATCGATCCCTTTCAGATCTTCCCTGATGCGTGTCGGCGTCGGGGCGCCGATCGTCTCGACGGAAAATCCGAAATCGGCCCGCATCGCCTCGGCGAACATCCGGTTGCAGGAGGTGTGGAAGATCCGTTGCAGCAGATGGAGCGTCTGGATGTGGCGCTCCTTCAGATCGGACAGACCGACGATGTTCCGCAGTTCTTTCCGCAATCCCTCCGGCAATGGCCGGCGCAGGCGTCGGCGGAGGATGCTGTCCCCGGCAATCTGCTTCAACTTGTCGAAGACTCCGAGAACCAGACGTCCCAGAACCAGTCCGGCAAATGGTGTGTAGATCGAGAGCTTCCATGAAGTGGTGCGGAACAGGTAGACCGGAAGGATCAGTGCCAGAGCCAGCAGCAGTGCCCAGCCGGAGTAGATCAGCAGAGCCCGTTTCCGTGCCGGACGTATCCGGCGAAAGGCCTCGAATCCGTAGTACATCAGGAAGACGATCAGCGTTCCCCAGAGGACGTTCAGCCAGGCCGGGACTTCGTATACGATCCGGCGTTGCAGGATCGTGTTCAGGATGTTGGCGTGGATCGCAACCCCGTGCATGTCGGGCAGACTGTTCTTCTCCGGCTTCAGGGGGGTGTAGAATCTGTCGACGATGGAGTTGACCTGGCCTGTGCGGAGATCGGCGTATCCCACCAACACCGCTTTGTCGCGCAGAGTGTTCTGAAAGAAGGAACGGTCCGACTCATCTTCGCTGAAGAGAGCCTTCAGAAGGGCTTCCAGCGGGAATGTCGGGAAGACCTGGACGGCCGCATCTCCCTCGGCGCTTTTGTGTTCGCCGATCCCTCCGGCGTAATCGATCACAAACTGTCCGGCGTCGAACGACTCCAGATAGGCCGCAGCTCCGCTGTCGACCCGGCGTGCGGTCTTCAGCGCAAAGGCTTCATGACTTTTGCCCTCCGGAACGCTCCATTCTTTCCGGAACATCCTGATCACCCGATCCTCCCCCGGAAACAGGTTGACGCAGCCGAGTTGACGCTCGCCGAGATTGAAAAAGGGGGGAGGCTCGCGGAAGCGATTCAGCGAATCTTCCCGGAAGATGCCGAAGATCAGATCCTCCGGGTGCTCACCGATCAGCGCGGCCAGCATTGCGTCTCC
>CAMLOB010000519.1 GCA_946481475.1 uncultured Chlorobiota bacterium
GGAGCGGCAATCAGGCCGGTCGGACGCTGGCCGCCGACATCGATTCTGCGACCGGGAGGATCTACACGGCTGCGGACGGAGGACAGATCTGGCGGGGGACGCTGCAGGGGAACGACTGGCAATCGCTGAACGATCCTGAACGATTCCCCGGCGTACAGATGCTCCGGGTATATCGCTCGAACGGACTCTTTCGTATCCTCGTCGTCTACGGTCCCTACGTCCGCTACTCGGATGACGATGGGGCTACGTGGCAGACCGCCGACAGTCTGGAGAATATCCGGCGGTGGGGAGGTTTCTCCAGAGGAGTTCTGACCGACGGACCGGAACACCTGATGTATGTGCTGGGGAATGAGTGGAACTACGGGGAACCCTGGGGAGCGTTCCGGGTGCTCTACCGTTCCGATGATCTCGGCGAGACCTTCAAAGAAGTGCGGCGCTTCGAGCAAGGTCTGGAGAGGATCGATATATCGGCTCCGTACGGGAGCGACCGGTTGCTGATTCTGCACGGCGATACCCTTTCACGACTCCATCCGGACGGAAGCATGGAGGTGATCTCCTCCCCGGTCGCGCTTGAAGGGGGCTTCGACGGCGTCAGCAATGTGAATATGAGGGGGGCGGACGACGATATCATCTATCTGCATGTGCGCCGGAACGGCCGGAACGAAATGCACGCCTCCGGCGATGGCGGACAAAGCTGGGGGATGACCGGCACCACAACCGGACTCTTCAGTCGGCAGAGTCTTGCGGTCTCTCCAAGCGATCCCTACTTCGTTGCCGTCGGAGGGATCGAAGTCATGTACAGCGAAAATGCCGGAATCAAGTGGGATACGGTCAACACGTGGGGAGCCTACTACGGCAACCCGGCGACGATGCTCCATGCCGACATCCCCTTCATCGGATTTTTCACTTCTCCGTCGGGACAGGAGAAGATGCTGATCTCCACCGACGGCGGTCTCTACGAATCGACGACCAGACTGAAGAGCGTGAAGAACCTGTCGCTGAAAGGTCTGGGAGTCAGCCAGTACTACTCGGTCTATACCTCGCGCGTCGACACGAACTACATCTTTGCCGGGGCTCAGGATCAGGGATTCCAGCGGGCGGATGTCGACAGTGGAGGAATTCTTGATTTCGAGCAGGGGATCAGCGGAGATTACGGACACATCACATCGTCCGACGGCGGGCGGAGTATCTGGACAAATTATCCCGGATTTTCCATGTACTACGCCGATGCGCTCGGCTCCCGTCTGGGATGGGGACGTTCGCTTAACTTCCCGACGCGGGGGCATCTCTGGTTGCCGCCGATCGTGGCCGAGCCGGACACTCCCCGTGTCGCATGGGTTGCCGGTGGGGGAATCGACGGGGGGGCGCATCTGATTCGTATGGAATATGCTGACGGTGCGGTAAGTGCAACCGAGCATCCGTTCGACTTCAGTCGGGGGGAGGGGGACATCAACATCACATCCCTCGGCATCTCTCCGGTCGATCCGGACAGTCGTTATGTGATCACAAGTGACGGTCGTTTCTGGGGATCGAAGGATCGTGGGGAGATCTGGGGAGAGGAGGTTTTCACCCCTCCGGGGGGACACTACTTCTACGGGGTAGCGATCACTCCCTCGAAGAGCGATCCGCAAACCCTGTACGTGGCCGGCAGCGGTTATTCAAATCCGGGTGTCTGGATCTCCCGTGACGGAGGGGAGACATTCGACTCGCTGAACCGGGGACTTCCTCCGACGCTGGTCTACGACCTCGACGCCTCGGCCGATGACCGCTTCCTCTTTGCGGCCACGGCTGTCGGACCCTACATGTACATCGCCGATTCGGGCTCGTGGTTCGATATCAGCGGCGGCATTGCTCCGGACCAGACGTGGTGGTCGGTTGACTACATTGACGAGACGAGCGTTGCCCGGTTCGGGACGTATGGTCGCGGGATCTGGGACTTTCGTCTGGTTGTCGACACGACAAGTGGTGTACGGGAGTTGCCGGTGGTGGCCGTATCAGGTCTGGCAGTGGAGGCTCGACGTCTGTCTTCCGGTGAAGGATACGAGTTGCATCTGCACATGCCACAGGACGGAGAGGTACGGGCGGATGTGTTCGACCTTACGGGACGCCGTGTGGCGACGCTGCGGAAAGGGGGGGCGGCATCGGGAGATCACCGGCTCTTCTGGAGTGGTCGTGGAGATGACGGAACAGCTCTCCCTTCGGGCGAATACTTCTGCGTCGTCTCGGCCTTCGGCACGGTTGCCTACGCAAAAGTTCCATTGTTGCAGTAAAAAGTCGTTCCTCTCCCTCTTCTTTTTTTTCCGGTGGAATATTCCTGTTCGGTAATTTCAATCAGAATGCTTCCGTTTGTAACTTAATGCTGCGCCAGGGGTTTTGCTCAAAGGTTTGGCTAACCCATACACAACACGTCGGCTGGTGATGTGTTGAAGTGGAACCGGTAATTACAGGAGACCACAACATGCTCGTACCTCCCATCCTTCCCATAGCGGAACGGCTGTCCGCTATCGTCGTCTCTCGTGAAGAGACCAATCGTACGGAACTGCTCACACTACTGAACGAGCATTTTCCCCGAATCGATGTTGTCGCCCGGACCGAATCGATTGAATCGGCCCGGGATCTTTTGCCTGCGGTCCATCCAGATGTCTTCTTTGTCGACAGTCGGATGCCGGAGGCAAAACGTCCGGAGTTGCTTGACTTTGTCAGCGAAGAAAACGTGCCGATTGTCGTTGTTCGATCCCGTGATCGGTATGATGTGAGGACCGAGGGGGGGGAATCGATGTTCCGGGTGACCGGTATATCAAAACTGCGGGAACTGCTCGATCATCTGACTTCTCTGCAAAACAGAGAGAGATTTCTCTTTCCTTTCCTGACGGCTTTTCAGGATGCGTTGGTGGAACAGACCTGCTACCTGCAGAACAGCAAGCCGACGCAGCGTATTGTTCTCTCCACAGAGAAGGGATTTGTGATTGAAGAGACCGGAAACATCGTTCGGGTGCAGTCGGAAAACAACTATGTGACGATCTTCAGAAACGGCTTGAAGAACATTGTTCTGTCAAAATCCCTGAAGGACTTCGAGGCGGTTCTCGACCGTGAGCAATTCGTCCGTATCCATAACTCCCACATCATCAATATCGACTATCTCAGCGAGTTTGAAGTCAGACAGGGGGGATATGCAGTATTGCGTGATGGAAGCAGGATTCCGGTCTCGCGCAGGAGACAGGGATTACTCGTCGAGAAAATCAAGCGTTTCGCATGCGTGTAACTGTTCGGGGTGGAGTCGATGGACAGCGGCCCCACCCCGAATTTTTTTACTGGTGCTTCTCTCCCTTGCCTTTCCGGCAAGATACCGAATACCCGATTCCGCCAGCCGAATTCCGTCCGGTCGGTACCGAAATCCGCTTGGGTATTGAACGGACCTTCGTGCCGTGCTACTTTACCCGGTACATCAATTGGCTGGACTAAACGAAAGCTGCGAGGGCCCTCAACTCTTCGGGCGGAAGCCATTTCTATCCATCAAAACCTCTGAGAAAAAG
>CAMLOB010000520.1 GCA_946481475.1 uncultured Chlorobiota bacterium
ACAACGATCGCTCCCCCGGTTGCCAGAACAATGCCGATTGTCGCCGGTGCGATATACAGATATGGTTCAAGGCGCTTCAGTTGGCCAGTACCTCGTTAATGCGTACGTCGGCGTCGCGTGCTCCGTCTTCCACACTCTTTTCTCCACTTACCATCAGGTCGACTTCCGGCAGGAACCCGTGGTCGCGGAACTCAAGCCATCGTGTCCGCCAGATGCTGAAACTGTAGTCCCGGATCATATCGATCAACACCTGTCGGTTGTACTCCGGCTGAGCTTTCAGGTAGTCGGTCGATTCGGCGATCCGTCTGCTGTTTGGAACGGTGCCGGGAAAGATCTTTGCTCCATACTTCGGCGGCATGTCCTCCACAATCCAGCGAATGAATTCCCATGCTTCATCCGGATGTTCCGATGTCCGGGGAATACCGAATGCCGCTGCTCCCCGCAGATACATCCGTCCGCCCGGTCCTTTCGGCGGCATGGTGATATCCCACGGGAAGGAGAGGTTCGGATTGATGGCATGAGGACTGATGATACCCATGGCAAATCTTCCGGTCTCGAATGGGCGCATCGATCCTCCCGAACTGCTCCCTCCAAGGATCGAGGCATTTTGCGGAGCAACGCCATATTCCAGAACAAGTCCGGTCCAGAACTTCAGAGCTTCGATCGTGCGGGGTTCGGCAAAGGCACTTCTGCTGAGATCGTCGCTGAGAATTGCTCCGCCGAGTGAGTAAATGGTTCCGTCAAATCCGCCGCTGTTGTCCAGCATGAATCCGTACTGGTCCGGCTTCCCGTCGCCGTCGGTATCTTTCGTTAATTGCTTTGCGGCAGCAAGCAATGTCTCGAACGTCCAGGTTGTATCGGGATAGGGAAGTCCGGCCTGATCGAAGATCTGTTCGTTGTAGACCAGAGGATAGGTGATAAGGGCAATCGGCCAGGCTTGCAGGTTCCCATCGTTGTAGAACGAACCGAGTGCAATGGGATAGTACTGGCCGGAATCGATGTCACGACTGAGGTAGGGGGAAAGGTCCGTAAAGAATCTGCGCTCGATCAATTCCTGGGCAAACCAGTCTTCCAGAGGAAGCAGGTCTCCCACATGCTCGCCGGCTGCCGATTGCGTCAGGACCTTGTCTTTCATCACGTTGAAGCTCATCACTTCCTGCCTGACCCGGATGTTGGGGTGGCTTGCCTCGAACTCTGCAATCACCGAATCCCAGACCGGTTTCGCGTCGCTCCACCAGTGGGCTATTCTGATCGTGACCACCCCGTTTTCGTCGGAGCCGTTGTCGGATTCGTTGCAGGCGACCAGAAGGGAGGAGAGGATTATCAGGGAAAGAAGGAGTCTGGAGAGAAAGATCATGGTGAAGTCGGTTATCTGTTAATGATGGTGCTGAAGTAGTCGTCGTCCCGGGTCTGCGCTCGGGCGAGTTCCGCATAGGTTTCTGCGTACAGATCGAGTCGCGTAATCTCTTCCAGGTCTTCGCGGAAGTGATCCGGCTCCCGTTTCAGAATACAGTAGGAGGTGAGCCGTTGCAGGTCAAAATCGATATCGGCATGGGCAATCCCTTCCTTCCTCCCTGTTGCGGCAATAATCTCACCGTTGAAGTCGACGATGCGTGCTGTACCGGGACGGTAACGGCCGCTGAAAGGCGAATAGGGAGGATGTCCCGCCATATTCGCCTCGGCGATATGAAAGGAGTTGTCGATAGCGCGGGAGATCAGTTGTGCTTTCAGTCCTTCCTGCGTCGGACCAAGCGTCACCGTCGGCCAGAGCAGGAGTTCCGCTCCCTTGTGTCCGTATATGCGACAGATCTCCGGAAAGTAGATGTCCAGACAGACCATGACGGCAACCCGTCCGAAGTCGAGATCGAAGACGGGGAATTCATTCCCCGGTGTCACTGCCCGGGCCTCGGCTGCTGTCGGCTGGATCTTGCGGTACCGACCGATAATCTCGCCTCGACGGTCAAACAGTGTTGTCTGGTTGAAGACATGATCTCCTTCACGCACATACCAGTTGGCGACGACGTACAGACCATTCTCCCGGGCGGCATCGCTCAGTCGCGTGCTGGTTTCACCCGGAATTCCCTCCGCATCAAGTTCGTGTCCCGGAACATTGATTGTCCGGAACATTTCCGGCAGCAACAGAAGATCGCATCCTATCGCTCCGGCTTTGCGAATATAGTCGCATCCCCGTTCGATATTCTGCTCGATTGTATGCCTCTCATCTTCCACCAGAAAGGCGACCGTACCGATTCGTGCTGTTCTCATGGCCGAAAGATAGGGAGGCGGGATCGCAAAGAAAACAGAGGGGGGCGAAAAACGATGAAGCGGAGAGGACAGACCGTCGCCTTATTCTCGATCGATAATGCAATAGAGATAACCGTCGCCGCCGACGACCAGAATCTCCGGAAGGCCGTCTGCGTTAAAATCGCTGATAATCGGCGGACCCAGACTGAAGTCGAACTGCAGCCGCCACTTCACAAGCCCCGCTCCGTTGCGGGCTGCGCCGAGAGCGATCACTTCTCCTTCACGTGTACTCAGAATGTATTCTATCCGTCCGTCGCCGTCGATGTCGCACGTCACCACGTCGGCGGCGACGCTCCCGATGTGGAGCCGCCACTTCTCAATTCCCGTATCGGCATCCAGACAGATGAAATCGCCATCGGCAAGGCTCAGACCGACCTCCGTTTTTCCGTCGTTGTCGATGTCGGCAACGCCTCCGAAACCGGCGGTCAGTGAAGGGAGGGGGAAGCTCCTCCACCATCGAACCGAGTGGTCGGCGTTGATAGCTCCCGTCCCTCCGTAATTGCACAGAAGAACCCAGCCGCGCTCTTCTTCGTTGAACTGTACTGGAGTCGGTGTGCCGTACGCGGCGAAGTCGTCCATTGACATCCCTCGTCGCTGCAGATCGGCGGTGTTCCAGGGACGAAGCTGCCATGACGGTCTGACCGGTTCTCCGGTCTTCAGATCGACTTCGCAGAAGGTATCCTTCGCCAGGAAGGCAATCCGGGGTGCGTTCCGCTCTCCATGAACGGTCGATGCATTCCATGGAGCGAATGCCGCCTCCGTCTCTTCGCTGATGTTGGTGCGGCTCCAGAGAAGATTTCCCGATTCCGCATCCACCACAAACGTCTTCTCCGAATTCATCGAGCCGGTCCGGAAGCCGGAGATGAAGAGCAGGGGGCCGTCGTCTGACTGGATCATACGATATTCATGGATGCCGGTTCGTCCGCGAGGGAGCGGAGGATTTGCGGGAAGATCGTCTATCTCCCATCGGCGTCGTTCCCGTCCGTCGAGATCAATCAGTTTCAGAGTCGCCTGACCTTTTCCGACATCCGAGAGCAGGAGCATCGTCTCACCGTCCCACAGGATCGAGGCGGGAGAATGATGCCCTTCCTCGGGGCCGACCCTGCCACGTCCAACACAAGAAGCGTGGAGGACCGGACGACATGTCTCAGCATCCCAGCGGAATATCCGTATCCCTTCCCCTCCATCAGGCACGACACAGAAACGGTCTCCACCCC
>CAMLOB010000521.1 GCA_946481475.1 uncultured Chlorobiota bacterium
CAGCCGCATTCCAATTCGCGTTATGTTCCTCAAGCCCTTATCCTCGGCAATTTCTATTGGAACCGGTGGTCCCTTCGGAGCCGAAGGCCCGATTATTGCAACAGCCGGAGCATTGGGATCGGTAACAGGACAACTTATCTCCATCACCGCTGCCGAACGGAAGACTCTTCTTGCTGCCGGAGCGGCCGGAGGGATGGCTGCAACGTTCGGTAGTCCGGTCTCTGCGGTGCTTCTGGCGGTCGAACTCCTGTTGTTTGAGTATCGTCCGCGATCGATTATTCCCGTTGCCCTGGCCGCTACGGCGGCGACGGGAATGCGGATTGCCTTTGAAGGAGGCGGACCTGTTTTCGCCATGCCGGATCTTGCCCCACCTGGATTAGGAGCGCTGGCATTCTATACGGTATTGGGTGGTATGATGGGGTTTGTGGCTGTGCTGGTGACAAAAATCGTCTATGCGGTTGAAGACGCCTTTGAGAGGCTCCCCATTCACTGGATGTGGTGGCCGGCTCTGGGAGCGATTGTTGTGGGAGTTGTCGGCTACATCGCGCCGAAGACGCTTGGTGTGGGATACGGCAACATTACTGCTGTCCTCTCAAATGATTTACCTTTGCAGGCAGTCGCATTCCTCTGCATAATGAAGTTGCTTTCATGGTCGGTATCGCTCGGCAGTGGTACCTCCGGCGGAACTCTTGCCCCCCTGTTTACAATCGGCGGCGGCATTGGAGCTGTGTTCGGAGGACTTGCCGGCGCTATACTTCCGGCAGCCGGGATCGATATACGTATCGCGGCATTGGTGGGAATGGCTGCAATCTTTGCCGGAGCTTCACGTGCGTTGCTGGCTTCTGCGGTTTTTGCGTTTGAGACAACTCTGCAGCCGATGGGACTGCTGCCGTTATTAGGGGGATGCGCTGCTGCATATCTGGTTTCCAGTCTGGTCATGCGCAATACCATCATGACGGAGAAAATTGCCCGCCGTGGCGTGCGAACTCCGGTTGAGTATGCCGCCGATCCGCTGGACCTGGTTTTCGTCGATACCATCGCTTCAAAACCGGTCGTCGCATTACGTGCACAAGATCTTGTGAAGGATGTCCGTGCATGGGTCACATCCGGTGCCGAGGGGAGTGCACACCAAGGATTCCCCGTACTGGACGCAGATGACAGGCTTCTGGGAGTTCTTACCCGTCGTGATTTCCTGACCGATGCCTCAGGTGATGCACGAATCCATACGTTACTCAAACGGTCGCCGGTATTTGTGTATACCGACAGTACGGTACGACAAGCTGCCGATCTCATGGTCGAGCATGACATCGGCCGATTACCGGTGGTCAATCATGACGATACTCTCGGGGTGGTTGGTATGGTTACGCGCAGCGATATCCTCTCGTGCAATCGACACCGGATCGAGGAGAATCAACTCGAAGCTCCTTCCGTGCGGCTCTCTTCGCTGTATCGATAACCTCAATTCTTTTCGTCGCAGCAATGCCTTTCTTCACGTTGTCGTGAGTCGGTTGATGCTCGGCTCAAACGCGATTCATGTAATCCTTTTACAACGTGCCCCCGAGAGCCGGACCAATGCAACAGTGCGCGGATCAAACGGATCGGGTTGTCGGTGCGTGCCCTTCTTCCGATGCGTTCAATCCGCGCACAGTCCTTTTAAGCCAAACTTCGGCAATCGTTTTATGCAGCTTGCGATTCAACGCTCTGCTTCAACGCTTCCTTTACCTTGTCCAGATCCGGTATCTCTCCGGCATTCTCCAGAATCTCCGAATGAATCAGCTTCCCGTCGCGATTGAAGACAAAGGCCGAGCGCTTGGCCACTCCCTTCATGTCGTTGACACCCGGAAGCCAGACGTCGTACTTCGCTCCGAAGGCTTCGATCGCCTCCTTGTTGAAGTCCGAAAGGAGAGGGATCGTGATGTTGTTCGCCTTCGCCCAGACTTCCTGCGCAAACGGGCTGTCGACGGAAATGCCGTAGACTTCCGCGTCAAGGTCGTCATAGCTGTTCCAGTCTTCGCTGACGGTGCACATCTCCTTGGTGCAGACCCCGGTTCCAACGGCCGGAAAGAAGAGGAGGACGCGGTTGCGGTCGTGGTTGTCGGCCAACTGGACTTTCTGCACACCATCCCCGGTCTTCTGAAGCAGCGTGATCTCCGGAATAAGGTCTCCGATCTGAATTGACATGTTGACTCCTTGTTGATAATGTTCTATGTGAATGACTGGTACTGGCGGATTTGTTCGATACAGGTGAGTAACATACGAAGTCGGGAAATAATTCCGGCGTATCGGGGTGTGTGGAGTGGTTAGTTGTCAGCAATGAGCCGTGAGCAGTCAGCAGTGAGCTTTGAGCAGTCAGCCGTGAGCCGTGAGCAGTCAGCAATGAGCTTTGAGCAGTCAGCAGTGAGCTTTGAGCAGTCAGCCGTGAGCTTTGAGTTGTCAGCTGTGGGCAGTGAGCAGTCAGCAATGAGCTTTGAGCAGTCAGCCGTGAGCTTTGAGTTGTCAGCTGTGGGCAGTCAGCCGTCATTATCTCCGTACTCCCACACTTGGCTATGAACTCTACGAACTCTCAACTCTATAAACTCTACGAACTCTTCCCCTAATGCCTGAAATGCCTCATCCCCGTAAAGACCATCGTGATACCGTTTTCATCGGCGGCGTCGATAACTTCCTGATCGCGGATCGAGCCGCCCGGCTGTATGGCGGCGGTTGCTCCGGCGGCCACGGCCTCCATCAGTCCGTCGGCGAAGGGGAAGAAGGCGTCGGAGGCGACGGCGCATCCCTTCAGGTCGAGACCGGCCTGTTCGGCCTTGCGGGCGGCGATCATTGCCGAGTCGACCCGGGACATCTGTCCGGCTCCGATGCCGAGTGTCCGGTCGGCGGCGGCGTAGACGATGGCGTTTGATTTCACATGCTTGGCCACGCGCCAGGCGAATTCCATCCCTTTCATCTCCTCCGGGGTCGGTTCCCGCTTTGTCATCACCTTCAGACCTTCCTCGCCGTAAAGAGCATTGTCTCCGTCCTGCACAAGGATTCCTCCGGCCACAGTTCTGAGCTGCGGATTGCCGAGTGATGAGCGGAGCGTTCCGTAATCGACGGTCAGCAGACGACGGTTCTTCTTCTTCGAGAGGAGGGCCAGCGTCTCTTCCGGGTATTCCGGGGCGATCAGCACCTCGGTAAAGATTTCGTCGATTGCCGTCGCCGTTTCAATGTCCAGCGGACGGTTGACGGCGATGATCCCTCCGAAAGGTGACTGCGTGTCGGTGGCAAAGGCTTTTTCCCATGCCCGCGACAGTACCTCATCGCTGCCGACGCCGCAGGGGTTGTTGTGCTTGACGATCACCACGGTCGGCTCATCGAACTCGGCGGCCAGCTTTGCGGCGGCGTCAATATCCAGGATGTTGTTGTAGCTCAGCTCTTTCCCGTGCAACTGTCGGAAGATCTGCGTGAACTGACCGTACAACGTCGCTGACTGATGAGGATTCTCGCCGTATCGAAGCGACTGATCGACATCCAGTTCA
>CAMLOB010000522.1 GCA_946481475.1 uncultured Chlorobiota bacterium
CCCGCCAGGTCTGTCCGTCGTTTGTGGACCGTGCGATTCCCCCTCGTTCAGGAAGTCCGATAAGAATATCCTGCGAGTTTATATTGGAATTATAACTGACAACGGGAATTCTCAACCTCTCGGTAAACAGACTTTGCCACTCCTCTCTGTCGAAGTCCGGTCGGAATACTCCCGCTGTCGTTCCGATAGCAGCACCGTATCCTTCGGCTCTATCCAGAAGGCGCAACGCTGCAATCCCCTCTCCCGAAGGATCGAGCACCACCCTGTCCGGATCATACCGAAGCACGCCGTAGTGAACGTTCGCCGCAAGCAATGTCCTGTCGGGCAACAGAAGCATGTCGTTGATCCGGGAGTAGACCAGAGAATAGCGGCCCCAGGTCAGTCCCTCGTCGGTCGAGCGGTGGATGCCGTTGTCGCCGGTGGCGGCCAGCAGCGTCCCGTCGAACTCGCACGCGAAGGCGTGGACGGATTTGTCCAGACGTGAAGGGAGCGGACCGACTGCGGCATCGCATCCGGAGAGAGCGTGAATTCCGTAGAGATCGGCGACGAGGATGGAATCGCCGGAGCGGATCGTGGTCACCGCGAGAATCTGCCGTATGCCCGGATAACGATCGAGGCGATAGACAAGACACCAGCTCCCACCATTGTCCGCCGAGCGGAGCAGAGCATGATCGGTGGCGAGAAAGATTATGCCTTGCGGCGCGGCATGGAGAAAAACAAACGGACTCTCCTCAAGCGCAGGAAGTTCCGGGACCGTGGGAGCAAGCTTCTCCCACACATCACTCGTCGGCAACTCCCGGTACAGTTCTCCTCTCCCCGATACGCTGTCATGCGTAAGGACAAATCGGGTATTGTCCGAGCCGACGGCGATGTCGATCACGTTCTTCTCATCCAGGCCCGCACTCGTCCAGTCGGAACCGTCCGTTCCTCCCTGCCGAAGTCCGACTGCCGTCGCCGCATAGAGACTGCCGGAAGAATCACGGACCAACTTATATACGCTCGTCCCTTCCAGCGCGACCGGACCCCACGTCATTCCTCCGTTATCACTTCCGTAAATCCCGTTGATCGTCGCGGCAAAAAGCTTGCCCTCGGTACTTCGCACGAGTGATTCGACCGAACCGCCGTACGGTCCTTTTGTGGGCTTCCACGAAATGTCTTGCGAGGTGACGACTCCACCGCCGAGCAGAAAACCCCAAAGCAAGGTTACCGCATATCGGAATTTCATCATGATCGGACTCCGGATAGTAAGAATATTCCCCTCCCTCCGGATCGGCAACCGAAGGTCGATCCCCGTCAGTTCACATGAATCGGTTCGGACAATATAACCGAACCGGCGATCAACCGCACGTAGTAAAGTCCGGCGGAGAGCATGGTCCGGTCAAGCTCCACACCATGTTGTCCCGCTTCGACAATTCCTTCCCGGCTCCAGACCTTGCAGTCGCGGCGCAGATGGAGCCGTCATCCCCCTCGACGGCCGAGATGATCGACCCGCCGTAGGGGCCGTCGGTCAGCAGCCACGAAAGGGATTGCGAGTTCAGAGGAGCCGACAACAGAGCTGTCGCAAGCAGCAGAAGCAGGATGCGTATACCGGTCATGGTAAGCTCCCGAGAATGACTGAATGAGTTTTGTTGATTCCAGGATATGATGTTGCATGAGCTCCCTATGCAATAACGGACTATCATAGGGAAGAACGGGACGTAAACAGTTACCGCAATGTCTACTCCACCAGGATCACCTTTTCCACCAGCACCATCCCCTCCCCGCTGACCCGGTAGAAATAGGTTCCCGATGGGAGCGCTTCTCCCCTCTCATCGGTCATCTCCCACGTCAATACATTATCTCCCCCACCCTGCAGAAGGTACTCTCCGGTCCCCACCGTTGTGCCGTAGAGATCGCACAGCTCGATCCGGACCCGACCGGACTCCGGGACATGCAGAAGAATCCGCATCCGGTCGGAAACGGGATTCGGCAGAATCCGCATCCCTGTCCCCCCCGCTTCCGAGACAGGATTGATCGAGGCGGAAGTGTCGAACTGATAGTTCCCCATGTCGAACCGGGGACGGACCATCGGCATCCAGGACCCCTGCTGATAGGTAGCAAACTCGTTGATGGTTCCGTTAGAGTTCAGGTGAGGGAAACCCGATATTCCCGTCCGACTCAGCATGGGATACCATTCATCATACGTAGTGCCGTTCGAGTACCAGACCTGCATGTCCTGCATCTGCGGAGCAAGGATGACGTTCTCGTTGCCGCCGCCGTTCCCCTGTGGGTCTGCCACGAGAACCTTCGCCCCCTGATGCAGACCGCTCCCTCCAAGCTCCAGTCGCCCCGGCGGCAACTGCGTGATCACAATGTAGTATTCTCCCGGTTCGACAGCGTACGGCCGGGCAAGCGGGTGAATCATATACTGATCGAACAGACCGAGCTGTTCCCCTGCGTCGATGTTGTCCGGTGCAAGACCGACGCCACGCCGGGCGACAACTTTCGTCTCCTCCAGAAATCCGTATCCCGGCTCCGCTGCAAGAGGGACCGGCTTTGATTCCGGTGATGTCGTCCCCTGCGGTATCCTGTAAAGTTGCAGAAGAACGTTCTGCGGAATCTGACTTGCCGAACCGTACCAGACCTGATAACCTTTGATCGTGTCCCCCGCGTTCAGCCGGAACGGAATCGCCATGGCTCCGACGCCGGAACTCGCACCGTACCTGTTGATTGCCGCAGGGTCAGGATAGGGCGCGCTCAGACCATGGCCGCGCCCCGGAATGCCGCTCATCTGTTCGACTTCGTTCCGGCTTTCCCCCTTTGCGTCGACCATATCATAGGCAAGCGTCGGGCCGAAACGGATTTTCAGATCGGTCTGATAGTAGTCGTTGTATTCAATCTTGTCGAAATGAGGCTTCATCTCGGCGGTGATGCCGTAGCGCACAGTCTTTCCCTGAGCGGTCTCTTCATCGAGATCTTTTGCGGCATCCCATGAAGGGAACTCCAGGATAACGTGTTCTCCTTTCCGTATGTTGATCGCCCCTCGCGATTCCCGATAGAGAACCTCTCCGGTCGGATCGTCAAGGTTTTCGATTCTCAACTCGACGACCGGCATGCCGGACCATGTCGCATCATTGTTATAGATATGAACCCGAAGGGGAATCGCCGTCGCCTGCGCCGGAGTGAT
This sequence comes from uncultured Chlorobiota bacterium, assembly GCA_946481475.1. The sequence continues at coordinate 3,167 of CAMLOB010000522.1, forward strand.
CTCCGTCCAGGGAATATCGGCCTCGATTCCGGTAATTCCTACTTCCGGATGGTCCAGCGTCCTGACCCAGATATCGTCGATGTAAAAGGCGTCTTCATCGTCCATCGGCTGACCTTCAGGCCGACCGTCGTTCTTTGCGATCACCCTGAAACGGAACCGGAACCGCTTTGCAGCATTGGTATCCTCAAGATAGCGAAGCGGAATCGGCACCCACGCCTTCCGGAAGAACCGGTCAGCCCCTCCATCCAGACTCTCCACAACGATCCGCCCCGCCGAGTCCTGACCCCCGCCGCCACCTAATACTCCCCAGCGAGGGGACGAAAGCCCACACCAGTATAGGTCCGC
>CAMLOB010000523.1 GCA_946481475.1 uncultured Chlorobiota bacterium
AAACGTGCCGGAAGAAAACCTTCTGAATACAGGGCACAAAAAACAATATGCCGAATCAGCCTTTGGCGATCAGCCGAAAACTCAAGGAACAGAGGCTTCAAGTACAAGCACAGGGAACTGATTGGAGGAAGCTTATTCACCTCTTTCAAGTTCAAAAAGTTCCCGCAGATCCCGAACAACATTCGGCACATAGGCTGCAAACACCTCACGGTCCCTTTTAAATATCTCTGCCGATTGTAAAGCGATGACTCCTTCGGCCGATTCGTGATCAAACAACCGCTTCTGAATTTCAGCCGCTCTCCGCACATACTCTTCTCTTCCTTCCTCATCCCGATGCGCAATCGCATTCCGCCAGTCGACTTCGGTCATGTCGGTGACGATCCGGAAGATATCGAGGGCATGATGTCGGACAAGTTCTTCTTCCTGCGCACGTTGCGACTCGCCCGGCACCGTGCGAGCCTTTTCGATTCTGTCCCCGACCGCATGAAGCTTCAGAATCAGATAGTTATAGCTGGACGGAATGCGAACCCGAATTTCTTTTCCCTCATGAGAGATTGCTATAGAAGTTGCATCCCGTTCAATCCCGTCAGCTTCACGGGTAAGGAAAGCATGAATGCCCTTCACTCCTTTCGGCTGGATTCGGGGAGGTTTGATCTTCACGCGATCCTGCAACTCCTGCGTCGGCGGAGCGGCCAGCAGGTCTATGCGTACGGTCTGTCCGCCTTCGCCTGTCTGCCGCTCGAATTGAAAGAATCTGGTGACCGGCCTGTAATCCATCCTATCGAGAAGATCGCGGAGCCTGTTCATCCTGTCGGCATCGGCAATGACTTCGGCGGAGAGGAAGACGTCGATATCCTTCGTGGTTCGTGATGCGATGCGATACCGGTAGGCCTGTTGCCGTCTGCCGGTCGGATAGAGATCGCGAAGGTATAACCCCATTCCTCCTCCGAGCAAAAACGGGATATGCGCTTCGTCAAGAGCTTCCTGAATTCTCAGCAATTCATCCAGCAGCGTCTGATTCATCATAGCCGAGCTCCCTGAGTATCATCCGTTCAATCTCTGCGGAAATCTCCCGCTCCCGCTTATCCAGTTGTCCGAGAGCCAGGCAACTCTCAACCGGCGAAGCCCACTTGCCGTTGCGCGCAAAGAACGCGAAGGCATCATCTGTTCGTTTCAGCTCGTATGTCGGGAAACGATCGTCACGATAAGAAAAAAGCCCGGCAACTTTCTCATCCGGAGCGTTGGTGTACAATACGGGATACGGCACGGGGACCGTCGCAACATACGCCTCCGCCGAACTCTCGCCGGAATAGATCCAGCCGTTTGTACCAAGCACGTCATTGAGGATTTTTTCGGTCTCCTCCCTGTCTTCCGGAAGGTTCAGACGGAGCGTGTCGACAATTCCCGGAGGGCGATATTCCCGACGAAGTCGATCAAGCAGTCTGCGCGGCTGCAGAAGTTCGATGGTCGTTCGATTCTTCCTGACAATCAGATCATCGGCCAGTCCGTTCAGCCCCTTGGAAATCGTTGCCGGCGAGATCCCACCTCCAAGTCGTTCTATCCCCTCTGCAATCTCTTTCACCTGTCGGTACGGTCCCGGTTCGCTCAGAAGAAAACGGCCGACAATCGAGGTGTTGCCGGTATAGATGTTCTTGATCTGTCTGGATTCCGGATAGGCGTTCGGCTGATCGAGCCGAAGGGCGACAAACTCGGGGGTGCGTATCAGGTAATTCCCGTTGAGATCGATGCCGCTGACCTCGGCACGTTCCAGATAGCCGACCAGATCAGCAGATAGATATGGAACCGCCAGCAACGGATAGCGATCCGTTTGAGCATAATTACCCAGTTGCGCCACGCTGTCGCGCACGACACTCGGCGCACTTCGTCGCTTTATCTCGACGGTAAAGGCGTAGGTACGATTCCCGTAGCGAAGATCAAGGAAGAAATCCGGACGATACCGGTAACCGACTCCGGGTTCCATAACCAGCCGTTCTATCTGCAAAGGATAGTAGAGAGTGGAATTCGGAGTAAGAGCGGCTTTGAACAGCTCTGCGATATTTTTCTCTTTTCGCAACATTTTCCTGAAAATAGGGATTTTCCTACGTAGGAAAATGTATGAATTCACGAAAATGTTTCAAGATGCCCGCCTGGCTCCTTTCCTATTCCTCCCTTTCGGATACCTGAAGAGACCAAGGGAACTCTTCCGCCGACCCTGAAAACCGTATCGGAATACTCCCCACAGCACCTTATTTTCTCTTGAAACGGACGGAATATCTCCACAATTCCCGATGTCTCATACCGTATCCGCACGGCTCGCGACGAAATGCCGGGTGCGTTTGCCCCGTCCCGACCGCCGTGCGAATATCCGACGACATTACATCAGATCACCAGAACGGATGAACCAATGAAAACTCTGCGTCACGTCTGCGGCTTCCTTTCCCTTCTTCTCCTCCCTCTGTTGCTCGTATCCTGTTCTTCAAGCAAAAAACTTGAGCCTCTCTCTACCTACCTCGATCCCGACTTCATCGGCGTTCGCTACGATACGGTGGTCGTCTGGTTCAACACGGCGGCGATCGACTGGCGACAGGATTTCGAGCGAAGAATGGCCCGGTGGATCGATACGGCCGGGGGGACCGGACTGCAGAGCGGCAGAATCGCCCCGCCGACCCGGGCGTGGGACAGCGCGTCGCTCTTCGGGACGTTTACTGCCGTCGGGGCACGGGGATTGCTGCTGGTGGAGATCGATCAGACGGAAGTGCGGCAGCACAACGTCCCGGCAAAGACGGTGACGACACATAACACCAAAACGACGACCACGGAGGAGCCGGAGACGACAAACGCGCTGAACACCGCTGTGGACGTGGCAAAGGTGGTGATCGAAACGGTGGCCGTCAAGAGCACACAGACGGTAGACAGCGAGACGACGACGGAGACGACCGGGGGCTACACCTACAGCGAGGATTATCGCCGCCTTCAGGTCTCGATGATCGATCTTCCCTCCGGCAGAAGGATGTGGGTGACGACCATTCGTCAGTCGGGAGACATCATGGACGATATGGACATCATGACCCGGCGGATCGCCCGGCAGTTGTGGGTGGATGGTGTGGTGCGGTAGCCGGGGTGCTCGGCAAAACGCCCCGGCATATTATCCATTTGCTGCATCTTCTAGAGGTCACCGTTCAAATGTGATAGACATGGATGGCCTCTGAAGAGAGATCGCCTGCGTGGGAATAACCACAAAAACACCAAGGGCACAAAGAATCACCAAGGGGACTTCCTTTCCTGCATCATACTTCATGCGCCGACCCTATCAGAGGGTTTTTTAAAAGTAGCCTGCGTGCTCAGTGGTCTGAGCATTCATAGACACGCATCAGGGAAATGCTCTACCACTTGGTGATTCTTCGTGCCCTTGGTGTCCGCCGCGGCGGATGGTGGTATATCTTACCATCGGCTGCGGTGGACACACAGGGGGCCGGGTACCACGAAGCAACTGAGACTTCTGCAATTC
>CAMLOB010000524.1 GCA_946481475.1 uncultured Chlorobiota bacterium
GTGAAGGTCAGTGCCTTATGGTATGTGGGGAACGACTCGGACAGACTTGCTGCACCTTCGTGTCCTTTGTGCCTTCGTGGTGAAACATCCGGGCCCTCGTCGGCTTACCACAAAGACACGATCCGCCGCGGCGGACACCAAGAATTCACCAAGGTTGCAGATCACAATATCGGGAAGAAGACCATAGCGTTTTTTTTACTTCAGATGACTTCTCAATCCTGTGACTTCTACGGAATCACTTCACGGACCACTTCCTCATGACCCGAACCGCAGGCTACTCCGGCACACCGTTAGTGAAGAAACTCGGCATCAAGCCGGGCTTCCGTCTCAAGACAAGAAACGCACCGAATGATTACCCGGCGATGATTGAACCGCTGCCGGAGGGAGTCAACATCTCCTCGCGGCTGAAGGGGCCGGTCGATATGTGGCACGTGTTCTCAACATCGCGAAAAGAGCTTGAACCGTTGCTCCCCCGATGTCTGGAGGAGATTCATGCGGACGGTATGATCTGGGTCTCGTGGCCGAAGAAGTCGTCCGGCCTCCCTTCCGATCTTTCCGAAGACATCATCCGCGCGATCGCCCTCCCCCTCGGACTTGTCGACGTCAAGGTCTGTGCGGTCGATCAGGTCTGGTCCGGATTGAAGCTGGTTGTCCGCAGGGAGAACCGGCGGCGGTAGCCGAGGGGGACAGAGAGGAACGGAACGTCCCGTATATTTGCCCGACGCCGACTTCGGCGGTTTGCTACGATCACCATAAAGCCCGTGCATTCCCTGATGACCATTCGCGAACATCTCGACCGGAAGCGGCACTATTGCTGTTCTCCAATCCGACCATCCGCTTTATGCTGCTCCTTCTCGGCTTTGCCGTGTTCGCCGGTTCAGTTGCAGGGCGACTCTATCTGATCAAATGTCCCCGATGCGGAGGACGGCTCGGCATGGCCGATGCGAGACAGCCGTTCAGGAAACCGCAGGAAGCGAAGTTCTGCCCGTACTGTGGTGTGGGGCTGGATGAGGAGATGTAGAGAAGAAGGTACTCGACCCCGGTAGGCGCCACTCTTCAGATTGCACCATCAAGGGGAGTCGATAGTTACGAGCGTGCATGTGAAGACCGGGAGAAGAAGGATCTGCAACCGGATCAGGTGAAGCCGTGGAAACCTGAGCTTTCCGTCGCACCTCCCGGCGCACGCTGAAGACGTGCGGCTGCCGGGGAACGTAAGATGAGTCTCCCGAAAAAGAAACCGAGCGCAACCTCTGAAGGTTTGCGCCCGGTCTGTCTTCCATCTCCGGCGTTACGGTTGCCGGATTTGCTCTTTCCTTATTCGGTCCGCGGCGTCGTGACGGCGGTGAACTCGATGGGCGTTCCGGTGCTCGATGTCGAGAGTGTGACGCTGTCCCGCGTCAGGTTGGTAACGGCATACTCGAGGACGGCACTGAACGGGCTTTCCACCGTCAGCGTCATCATCGTCAGACCCTGATTATAGGTGAACGTGCCCTCCTGCGGCGGCACAGGCGCACCGGCGCAGATGTTCGTCCCGTCTTCGTAACTGAACGTCCCGTCGGTGTTGTCGACGTTCAGCGTGTTGTCCCAGTAGCAGGGATCGCCGGCCATCTCCACGCCGTTCAGCTTCAGCGAATGGACATACCAGGTCTTTGCCCCGTAGCCGAACGCACGGAACTCTCTGTTGATCCCGACGGTGATCGTCTGCTCGGTCGTATCCGATCCTCCATCACCTGTAGCGATCAATTGAATCGTATAGGTCCCCTCATCCAGCACCTCGAACATCGGTTCCTTCTCGGTCGATGTGACGTCTCCCGGCGTCACGGTCCACTTGTACGTCGTGGCTTTTGTGCTGCTGTTGACAAGATGGATCGTGTCCCCTTCCACAACGGATGTCGAGTGGAAACTGAAGGCGGCCACCGGCTTGTCGGCCGTCGGGTCGGTCACTTCATCGTCGCCGCATGCGGAAAAGAGGGCGGCCGACAAGAGCATTGCCGGAATTGCAAAGCGGGTAACGTTTCTGAACTTCATGCAGATTCCTCCTGAAAAGAATACGGTGGTACATGGTTACGGGGGCAAAAGCCCGCAAATTTATCGCCGGAGAAGGAATCGGAACAACAGAAGCGAAGAACTTTTTTACCTGCGGAATTTTCCGGAACAACAAAGCGAAAGACCGGACATCGGATGCCCGGAATCGTGAGGGAAGAAGATGAAAGAGAGGCTATCCCGGAAGCCACCCTACCTGAATCTCGCCGTAATCGAGCGAGTCGATTCTCACCTCATCTCCGTTGCCGTCCCGGAAGGTGACGTTGTGGAGGGAGACGCGGATGTTGTAGATCGGGATGCCGGGCAGATCGGGCTGAAGCGTGTCGCCGGAGGCAATCCGGACCGTTCCGGCGACGGCGGTCCAGACGCGCGTTACTTTCGGTTCGCTGCTGTCGAGCACGTCGTCACAGTAGTGGGAATTGGCCGCTCCGGAGAAGCGTTCGATCCTGACGTCGAGACGGGGATCGGGGAGGGAGAACTCGCGGGGCGTCCGGTCGAACCCGAGCTCTTCTCCTTTTCCCTGCACCACTACCGCGTCGGTCATCGTGCCGTTGAACCGGTAGACCTGGAAATCGGCGCAGCCTCCGGTCCGTCCGGTGAATCCGTCCGGCTCGACCGGATTATCCTTGCAGGCGGGGAGGAAAAGAGGGAGAAGCAAAAGAAGGCGGAGCGTACGGTTCATGATGTTTATTGATGATGGATTGATCGTGACTGACTTGCTGCTTGCTTTCGCCTTCGGACGTACGCGTGCGAACAATGACCTCCCGACAACGGTAAGAGATTGTATGAAAGACCGGATCTTCAGCTCTTCTATTCCCCCTGCAAATCGGCTGCCGCTATCTCTGCCGACATCACCGATTCCGGTTCTTTCTTTTTCCTCTCCGGCAACAACGGCCTGATAAGATGCCCCGCATAGGACCGCGCCGTCGGCCGCTCCAGTCCGAACGCCTCCGGCTCGTGGTCCGGACCGTAGTAGGTGCCGAAGATCAGGTCCATCAGAGGGGAGAGGTTGGCGTAGTTCCCGGCGTCCCGGTCGCGGTCGTGGTGCCAGTGGTGGATCTGCGGTGAGCCGATCAGGTAGCGGAGCGGACCGATCGGCAGGCGGACGTTCGAGTGGATGTAGATCGCCCAGATCCCCCGGAAGGCGATGAACCCGACAAGCGTCTCCAGCGGAAAGCCGAGGAGGAGGGCCGGGAGGTTGATCAGACCGATCGTGTAGATCGAGTCGAGCGGATGCTCCCGGTGGGCCGCCAGCCAGTCCAGATGCTCTGCGCTGTGGTGGACCGAATGGAACCGCCAGAGGAACCCGACCCGGTGCTGCAGACGGTGACCCCAGTAGATCAGCAGGTCGGCGCGGTTTCGCACTTCGCCGAGCGTGCACGTGACCTTGCCGACCAGCTGCGCGGCGAGCTTGCTCGCGCCGTGTGTCATGGATGTATTCGTATCGATGACGCCGCCGACGT
>CAMLOB010000525.1 GCA_946481475.1 uncultured Chlorobiota bacterium
TCGGACGCTTCACACCTCTTCCGAACCGGCCACAACCGGAACGCTTGATCCGGCAGCAGTCTCCAGCAGCCTTCTTGAAAGCCTGCAAGGTCCGGGAAATGAACATTACCTCGATGCCGGAGCAGGAATCGGATTGATACTTTTCCTCCGTTAATCTTTCAGGACAGGAATTTCATCTCAACGCCCGGCGAACGGAAAATTCGCCGGGCGTTTTTTCGTTTCCCCTGTCCATGCCAATACCGCACAGGAACCCCCGACACACTGACAGGACACCTCTAAACTTTCTGAAAACGGCAGGGAAACAGTCTTGAATGAATCCGGCACGGTTCTTGTGTTTTTACAGATACAGAGGGTGATGTATCCATATGATGAAGGAGAAGACCATGAATACGCATAAACTACTCAACAGAACGGCGGGGGGGATACAGGTAGCCGTAATCACGACGCTGCTGCTTCTGGGAACGGCACTGACCGCCCAGGAAACCGACGTTGTACGCTATAATGACATGTCTCCCCGATCGGGAGTGGTCCCGACGATCACAATTCCTGTAACCACATCGTACGGCACCTACACGCCGTATCGCACACCGAAATACAAGGCAACAATCGGTCTGTCGGAACCGAATCCGCGTTCCGACTTCGCCAATATCATCACCCCTGCCGGAGGATTCTCCTGGGAACGGTGGTTCTCCGGTTCCGAACGCGCAAGCCTGCAGAGGGATCGTGCAGCTTTGAAGAGCGAGGCAATGGGAAGCTTCGCACAGGCATACAATGCAATGGAAGATATGCCGGGATTCGTCCCGTTTATCACCACCGATGCGGTGATAAGTGGTCTGCGCGTCACTTCGGAAGAAGCGTATCGCCAGGCCCAGCGTGATCATCTCGCATCCGATTTGCAGGCTGTCCTGACCAGTCTGGCGACGAATCTGGGTGTGGCCGTTGCAAGTGAGCCGGACAGCAAAGTCCGCGAAGGGACAAATCGACTTCTGGCATACATCGAAACCGCACGATTGCTGTTGAATCCCTCCGCTACGGTCAATCCGCAGGTTTCGGAGATCGTGCGTGGGGAAGTCGAGAAAATTCGCAGCGGCGGGACCGCAGAATCCTCAGTTCTTCCCGATCGCCGGATCAATTATGAAGAGTTCGTTCCGGGAGGTCACTACAGAACAGATCAGGATCTGGAACGCTACTACCAGGCAAAAAGCTGGCTCGGCAAGGTCGAGCTCCGCTTGGGAGCTTCGCAGACCGAAAGTCGCATGGCAGCTCTTCTTGCCCGTGCCGTTGATATGCTGGATGATCGGGACCAGGCACGTCTGCGCCGGATCAACGAGATCGAAGCATTCTTCTCGGGTCGCGCAGCTAACCGCATGACCCCCGAAGAGATGGCCGGCAGCATGCGGGCCTGGTACGGCTTCCAGTACGACGGCGGTCCCTCCTACCTGGCCGATGACCAGTCGGTCGAGCGCCTGGTCGGATACGTCCGGAAGGTAAATCCGAGCCGTGAATTGACGCTGACGCTTTTACCCGAAAACAATTCCAGTGGAACAGATCTGCTGGCACTGGTGAAGTCCGGAGCGGCAACGCAGAACACACCACACGGTATGGTTCTGCTTGAGGCAATGCGAGGAGAGGAAGGCTCCGGAAATGCCGGACTCAGAGAACTCCGCAACAGAGTCGGCAACGTTCAGGCAGAAGAGTGGGCAGAGAATATCGATCTGCTTTCTCTGTACACGGCTTCCATTCTCCTCGGTGAGGAACGTTCAGCCGGGTTCCCGCAGTTCATGCGTGGTACGACCTGGCGAAACCGGCTTCAGCAGAGCGCACTCGGCAGTTGGGGAGCATTCGTCACCGAGCAGGGGACGGTGCAGAAGAATGGATCGGCAACAAGAACCGCATCGGGCAACAGCAGTGCCAACACAACACTGGTGGGATATATCGAGCCTGATCCTGAGGCCTGGGGCGTTATCGCCGCACAGGCACGATATATTCGCGAAGGCCTTGTGGGGAATCAGTATGATCGTCTGATCAATACAGGTGTTGAAGAGAAGCTGCTCGATATCGAGAATGCAGCGGCGCAGTTCATGCGTATTGCCGTCTTCGAGCTGCAAGGACTTTCTCTGACTCCGGACCAGAAACGATTGGTTGCCTCCGCGCCGGAACGCATTGCCGCCTGGGAAACCTACACCGATAAATCGTTGCGGAACGGTGCAGGACTGACCGCTTCCGGTTCGCAGAACGGAGAGTTAAGTCCGGCACTTGGACACCCGGTTGCCCTCTACGTCATTATACCGACACCGGAGGGAGAACTTCTCCTGACACGCGGAGCCGTTTTCAACTACGAAGAGACAGCGATGAGGAATGAGGAATGGGTCAACCGCATAACCACAGGAAGCGGACCGGAATCGGTCCCTCTCTCTGCAATTAACGTCGTCGAGCGACCGCTGAATTCGGTAACCGCCTCATTGCAGAAGGACAACAGTCGGTCTACAACGGCAACAACGTACATTGAGCTGGAATCAAGCATCGTACGGCGTGCTTCGGGAGGGGTCTGGTATACGATTCACGCCCCTTACCTGACCGGTGCCGATGTGATCACCACAGTTGTCGATGCGTCGGGACGTTCGGTCTTCCAATCCTTCCCTCTCCCGATCGAGAACGGCGAGCGATATGATCTGGTGCCGACGGAAGATTTGCAAAGCGGTCACTACTTCATCCGCGTCAGCACCGTTACCGGACAGATGCTGGCATCCGGGCGATTTATGATCGTACAGTAATGCAGTGAGCAGATCATGTTCCGCTTTCTCCAGCGAATGGATCGGAACAGAACCTGAGACGGCCCCGGCGGAATTCCATCTTCCGCCGGGGCCGTCTCCGTTTTCCGATATCGTCTATCTGCTGTTGACGACTCTCAGAAACCGTTTTCTCCATCAATACTTCCTATCTTTTTCCATGAGCCGGACAATTCAACACGCACTGCTCGGTGCCACACTGTTTGCTGCACAGCAGCACAGGAACCAGCATCGGAAAGGGGATGGTACAATCCCCTATGTCAATCATGTCATCGAGGTGGCGGAGCTTCTGGCTCGCGTCGGTGGGATCGAGGACATTACCGTTCTCCAGGCGGCCCTCCTTCACGATACGGTGGAGGATACGGAGACTACATTCGAGGATATTGAACACCTGTTCGGACAGGATGTACGGCTTCTGGTGGAGGAGATGACCGATGACAAGAGCCTGCCGAAGGCCGAGCGCAAACGTTTGCAGATCGAGCACGCACCGGAGATGAGCGACCGGGGAAAGCTGATCAAGATCGCCGACAAGATCAGCAACATCCGGGATGTCGTCCGGACACCCCCTCCGGACTGGAGCATCGAACGTCGTCGGGCCTATGTGCAGTGGGGAGAAGATGTTGTAGCCGGTTGCCGGGGAATAAACGATGGGCTGGAGCAGTTCTTCGATGAACTGGTGGAGGAAGCCTGGAATCTTCTGGGACGTACGTAACC
>CAMLOB010000526.1 GCA_946481475.1 uncultured Chlorobiota bacterium
GCCACCCCCCCCACAGCGCCGCTCGTATGAGGGGACCGAACCCGTCCACCGTCCACCCCCTCATGACCGACCCCGCGCGGCCACCCCTCACCACCGATCCCCGGAATCTCCCGAGCCTCGCCCCGCGGAATGCCGTCCCTCACGCAACATCCGCCGCACCTCCTCGTTCGTCACCGGTCGGAAATCATCATACCACACGCCGACCGCGTAAAACTCTGCGGGGACCAGCGAACAGACGACCTTATCGGCCTTCTCCTCGAACGCCCGTTTCGCTTCGGGCGAGGCGACCGGAACGGCGGCGATCACGGAGTCGGCCCCCATCGACCGGAGGGCGCCGATTGCCGAGAGGAGGGTGGAGCCGGTTGCCGCACCGTCATCGACGACGATCACCCGTTTGCCCCGGATCGGTATCGGACCGCCGTCGTCGCGGTAGAGTGCTTCTCTCCGTTCAAGTTCTTCCTTCTCCTCCCGAATCTCCTCCCGCACCTTCTCATCGGAAATATGCAGATGCTCGATAAGTGCATGATCCAGCACTACCGTTCCCCCAGACGCAATCGCACCCATCGCCAGCTCTTCATGTCCCGGCGTCCCGAGCTTCCGGACGGTCAGGACATCCAGAGGAAGGTCCAGCTCTCCGGCGACTTCGGCCGCCACGGTCATGCCGCCGCGGGGGAGTCCGAGAACGACGGTGTCGTCGGATTCCCTGTACCGCTCCAGCGCATCGGCCAGAACCTTTCCCGCCTCGACGCGATTTCGAAATCCGCGCGTTCGATATCCATCGCCGTCGTTCATCGTCAACTCTCCGCTCCGTTCAGTGGTGAGAAACGCCATGCGTCTCTCTTGCTTCAGAAGGTTTCATAAAAGTCACGAATTGCAGAAGTCTCAGTTGCTTGGTGATTCTTGGTGCCCTTTGTGTCCGCCGCGGCGGGTGGTAAGAATCAGACGCACCACCAAGACACCATCCGCCGCGGTGGACACGAAGCATCACCAAGTGGTAGAGCATTTCCCTGATACTTCTCTGCGACTGCTCAGACCACAGAGCACACAGGCTACTTTTAAGACACCCTCTCAGAGGTTGTTCAGGAGCGTCTCCCTGCGGTTACCTCTGCGTTCAGCAGATGCTCCGCGAAGAAATCGGCCGCCAGGTCGGCCACTTCTTCCAGCCTTCCCGGTTCCTCGAACAGGTGACCGGCGCCGGGGACGATCTCGAGTCGCTTCGGACAGGTCAACTGCGCAAAGGCGGCCCGGTTCAATCGGATCACTTCCGTGTCCCGCTCTCCCACAATGAGAAGCGTCGGCGCCTGCACACGGGGCAGGGCCGTTCCGGCAAGATCGGGTCGTCCCCCCCGGGAAACGACCGCAGCCACTTTCCCCGGTCGGTCGGCGGCCGCCATCAGGGCAGCCCCGCCGCCGGTACTGGCGCCGAAGAGCCCGATCCGTGCGTCGGCGGTCCCTTCATCTCTGCTCAGCCAGTCGACCAGTCCGGCAAGCCGCCCGGAAAGCAGCGGCAGGTCGAAACGGAGGTGAGCGGAGACCCGGTCGATCCGCTCTTCCTCCTCGGTCAGCAGATCGATGAGGAGTGTGGCGAGCCCGACTTCGCGCAGCCGTTCGGCCACGAACCGGTTGCGCGGGCTGTGGCGGCCGCTTCCGCTGCCGTGCGCAAAGAGGACAACCCCGCCGACCCTCTCCGGCGAGTCCAGATCGCCCTGCAGAACAACGTCCCCGGTCGGTATCCGCAGTTCCATGGCACTTCTCCGCTACCGTTTCCTTGTCAGCGTTGCCACGCCTCCGGCGGCCAGCAGACCGGCCGTGGCCAGAGCGACGCGTGCGGGACTGATCCGGCCATTCGTCTTGCTTTGTCCGTTCCGTTCCGGCGCTCCGTCAGGGGAGATCTCATCACGGATATCCTGAATACCCGAAACCTTGCCGATCCGTCTGATAAGGCTGGAGTGTTCCTGATCGGAGAGGTTTCCCCGCACGGTGACGACTCCCTGTCGCACTTCCACGTCAAGTTTGCCCGGATGCCGGACGGCGTGTCCGCTTGCGGCGCGAACGCGCTCTTTCAGAACATTGTCCGAGGGGGGAGGCGTTTTTTGCAATGCCGAGGCAGCTTCGTAAACAAGTCCGCGCGCGCGGTTGCGCAGATCGGTCGATGTCTTTCGCATCTCATCGCCGATGCGGTGGGCTGCATGATCGACCTTATCCCGTACCAGTGCCCTGCGGCGTCTTCCCCGTTGCGGGTCGAAGAAATACATGGCTCCGGCTCCGGCGGTTACTCCCGTCAATGCTGCGATCCATTCTTTTGTACGTGACATGATCTCTATCCGGTTTTGTTGTTGGTGTGGACTTTTTCCCTCCGACGCATGGCCGGTTCGGAAAATGAGATTTGCAGCTTTCATGTGTCGGACGGAGAGGTCGGAATCTTCCGGAAGTGTTGAAGAATGCCGGGAGCCGATACGCGCGGAATCAGCGGCAGAGGAATGAGAGGATACGGACGGAGCGGATGAACAGACGTGATGCCGATCCGTCCATATCCCAGCGCGATACCATTCACAAGTTCACGGGACCCGCAGGGTTCCCGACCCGTTCACACAGCTTTCGGGAGATTCGATCTCCTTCCGTTCATCAAATATTCTCCTCCCTAACCGAGGGGAATCGCGATTGGTTCCGACCCGGACATGACGTATTAGGGTGAGGGGGGAAAGCTGATGTCGTTGATAACTCGCGTCACTCCCGGAATCGTACAGGCGAGCATCTCCGCCATGTGCCGAAGCGATTGATAAGGACTGAATCCGGTCAGCGTGACGGTGCCGTCGGCGGCCGTGACGTCGAAGGTGAGGCCTTCGAGGAAAGGACTCCACGAGAGGGCGTTCCGCACCAGACGGGCCAGGTCGTGATTGCTGAAGACGTACTCTCTTCTGTTCCCGGCGACCCGATGTGGAGAGATCTTTTCGCTTATTTCCAGTCCACCGGGAGGGGTGGAATATCCGTTCCGGGTTTGTTGCATAACGTCGCTTCCGATCATGTCGCTGTTCTCCGTCTGAGCTGATGAGTTTCCCGTTTTCAATGGGCTGCAATATGGCCGCCAGGGAGATACCATGACATTTGTCACGGATGGAAAAGAAGGTTGCCGAAACGTCTTTTGTCGGCGTTGAGAGATGAAGGAGAGGCGGGGACGCGACAACGTCACGTCCCCGCCGATCAGGTAGATATATAGACCCGAAGATTGTTTGCAGCGAGTCTGTGATGATTTATGTGGCGCCGGCTTCAGGGCGTGCGGAGTGTGAAGGCCGCCACCGGCTGTGCGGTCTGCAACGGTTTTGTCGAGGCGGCAATGTCCAGATTCAGTCCCTTGAAGCCGGGCTGGTTGCCGATCCAGGCCGAGGCGATTCCATCCCCTATGGAAAAATGGATGGTCTGTTTTTCGATCGCCTCGGTGATCGAATCCAGCGTGCCGGTATCGTCCAGAACGGCA
>CAMLOB010000527.1 GCA_946481475.1 uncultured Chlorobiota bacterium
ACCTGCGCGAGCTGTCGACGAAGGCCGTTCGGGCGAAGACCACGTAATCGGTCTTTCCGGTCGGTCTTTTTATCAGGAATAGAAAAACGAAGCCGCTCTGTCGGATGAACAGAGCGGCTTCATTTGTTCTATACGGATTTATGTCGGGGAGTGCCAAAAGAGCCGGATGTCGGCGGCACACCTCCTCTAATACCAGAACCCGCTCACGGTGACTTCCAGGTCCTTGCTGCTGAAAAGAACCGTCCGCTCCTTCGTTGCAGGGTTCAGAACAATCAGCGAGATCTCCTTCTCCGGTTCCGTCCGCTCGATGAAGAGCATGTGCTTCCCGTCCGGGGACCATTGTGGTTGATAGACGTTGGACTCGGCTGCCGGGAAAAGCGTTTCAGAGTCCCCCGATACCGGATTATAGAGTACAAGATGCCACTGTCCGTTGACGGCTCCGGCGTAGACGATATGTTTTCCGTCCGGCGACCAGTCCGCCGCTTCTCCCATTCCGATCTTTCTGTGCATTGCCATGTCCACTCCGGCAAGGTGCAGACCCGCGTCGCTGCCGTAGGTCGTGTAGACGATCCGCTTTCCGTCCGGTGACCAGTCGAACTCCAGGCTGCCGTTGAGCTCGGTCTCGGCGATCTCTGTAATGCTCCGTTTCCCGATATCTGCGATTGCCAGCCACGAGCGTGGATTCTCCGGAAGGTCATTAGAGATAACCTTTTCAGCTTTCTCACTGAGAAGCAGAGCAAGGTGGATTCCGTCGGGAGAGAATCCGATAACCTGGCCGCTGTAGCGTGAGGTGACCGGAATCGAGACCAGTCCGCTTCCGTCGATGTTCAGGACGTGAATCTGCGATGAGTTCGACACGTCGCGGGTGGAGGTTGCAAACGCAACCTTCTTTCCGTCAGCCGAGAAGTACGGGATGCCGGCATCAGTTGCCGATACCGGCATCGGCGTCACCTCGCTTCCATCGATGCGGGCGATATAGATTTTGGGAGAGGTGACCGGTGCGTCGGAGTGAACCGTGAATGCGACGTGTGTTCCCTGAGGGGAGAGGCTGACTCCGTTGAAATTGACGATGTCGCCGTCCGGTTTCGGTATCGAAGCGGTGATAACTCCACGATTCAGATCGACTACCTCGATTCCCGTTCCCACTGAGTAGGCCGCATAGCCGTTGGCCGGGAGATTGTAAAGCCGGCGTGTGGTCGGTATCAATTTCTTGTTTTCTCCTGTCAGATCGACCGTATAGCTCTCTTCCAGTCGGTTTACCCGGAACGTGCTGTAAAACACGCCGGTCGGGGGGGAGAGATTGACGATCGGTGCCCCATCTCCCGGATCGGTCGGATCGCTTCCGCAACCGGCAAGGAAAACGGGAAGCCCGCCGATAATCATACTTGCGAGGGCGAGCGAGAGAAGTTTTGCAGCGGAACGTGTTCGGTTGTTCATAATGTAATGGGTCAGTGATATATGAGTATCGGTCGAAAACGGGACTGTTCAGTCTCAATAACCGGTGCATAGCATACGAATTTCGAAAGGCAGTGTAAGGAGATGTTTCTTCGAGGCATCTCATCCCCTTCAAATCTCCAAAAAATCCTCGTTTTTTCTCCCGTCTCAACAACCCGTGGAAATTTTGTAAAAAAAATCGCTTGTGTAGCTCTGTCCGTTATTCTAATTTAGACTTAGTCTAAATAAGCATTTGCATTTCAGAGCAATAGCAAAACAACCATGAACACACGCGCTTCTGTCTGCCTTCTTCTTCTTTTGACATTCGGCGTTTCTTCTCTCTCTGCTCAGACCACCACGGTATCGGCCGGAGCCGGTTATGCCGATGAGGTCTATTTCAGCCTGACCAATGGAATGGTACAGGCCGCTCCCCTGGACGAATGGGATATTGCGGTTGAGGTTGCCCCCGGATTCACCGCTTCGATCATGACGAATGACGGCAAGGGGATTCTTCTGTACGTCGTTCCCGACAAGGGAGCTATCGATTTCGGCGACTGGATCGACACGACCGGGATGGCGGCCGGATGGGAGAGCTCCTACAATTCGGGAGTCTCCTGGGATCAGGGGGCCTTCAACGGCGACTCCGATCCGGAAACCGGAAATTTCGGTTGGGGGGAATACAACATGATCACCCACACGGTGGGGGGAACAACGCTCTATGTGCTGGTCCTTCCGGACGGATCGGCCCGGCAGGTGGCGGTTCAGGGACTGGCAAGCCGGACCTACACCATCCTGATCGCCGATCTCGACGGAGAGAACCGGCGGACCGTAAAGATCAACAAGGATGATTACCCCGACAGACAGTTCGCCTACTACTCGATCATGCTGGACAAGGTGATCGACCGCGAGCCGGGTTCGTACGACTGGGATCTCCTCTTCGGAAAGTACATTGCCATGGTCGGACCCGGAGCCGACGTCCCATACGGCGTCTTCGGCGTCCGGTCGGCTCCGGGCATTCGCGTAGCCGAAGTGGAGACCTCCGATCCGCAGAGCGCTCCGGTTCCGACCGACACGCTTGCCTACAGCGATGCGATCACCACGATCGGGTACGACTGGAAGAATTTTACCGGCACCGGTTGGGAGCTGCGGGATGTGGTCTATTTCGTCAAGGACCGGGAGGAGGATCTGTACAGACTCTACTTTACCGGATTCGAGGGGAGCTCAACCGGTACGTCCACGTTCGAGCTTCAGCTTGTCGGCATCAGTTCCGTTACGGTGCGCGGAGAACGTGTTGCCGACTTCGCTCTCTATCCGAACGTCATCTCGGCCGAAGCCTCTCTCTCCTGCATCTACAGCCTTGACCGCTCCGCTTCCGAAGTCCGCTTCAGCCTTGTCGACATGGCCGGAAGAGAGGTTCATGCCGAAACTCTCTCATCCGAAGCCGGCTTCTACGAGCGTCGCCTTCACGTCGATCTTCCGAGCGGTGAATATCGGGGAGTGCTGGAGGTGGACGGGGTTGTGGTGAGTCGTCCGGTTGTTGTGCGGTGGTAGTCGGAGAGTTGAGAGTCAAAGAGTCAGGAGTTGGTAGTCGCCGGGTTTACCCGGCGTCGGGACGCCCGGAGAGGAGCGGAAGATCCCGGGCATTCCCGAAGCAAAAGAGAGTCAGAGACCGAAGGTCTGCATGACGTGAAGTTCAGAGTTGAAATTCAGAACGGTTAACGCGTATTCGATGTATCGTTTCTTCTTTCTTTTTATTGCGGGAGTGCTTCTCGGTTGGTCTGTGTTGCCGGCGCAGCGGGTGGTGACCGTGGTCGACGCGGTATCGGGCGAGCCTCTTCCCCACGGTACGCTGGTCGTCACCTGTCTGGCGGGAGACTGTTCCGACTCGACGCTCTTCCGGATGACCGACCGCAGTGGCAGGGGTGAAGTTCCGTTCGATCGTGTGCCGGTCCGTGTGGAAGCCCGGTTCATCGGCTACGTCCCGGCTGTCGATACGCTTGAGGTCGGAGAGGAGAGCCTCACCATTTTCCTT
>CAMLOB010000528.1 GCA_946481475.1 uncultured Chlorobiota bacterium
GATCCGCATAGTAGACCTTGTAGTCCCGCAGCATCCCGTCGGCCGGGTTATAGTCCACGACCTTGAAGCCCGGGTTGTTGTAGTTGTTCGGACCTATCGACGGCAGATAGAGCATGAACGATTGCATGTTCTTTCCGGCAGCGTCGGGAATCAGCCGGAAGTCGTCTCTGTGATAGTGCCCGGCAAAGTTGGCGGCAATCACGTCGGCATATTTCCGGACGCACTCGATATAGAGCCGACTGAAAGCCGTATCCATATCGAGTTCCGGGTTGCCGATGCAGTTGTGCGAGCCGAGCGACTTCAGGGAGTTGTAGGTGTCGGCACCCGGGGGAATGTGCTGGATGATCCAGGCTTTTTTTCCCTCCCGTCGGACTTCTGCAAGCTCCCGGTCAAGCCAGGCAAGCTGGTCGGTTCCCGGTTTGGTGTTCACTCCGGGTGTCACGCCGCTGCATGTGCAACCGTGCCGCCCGAGGTTGTACTGGTTGGACATAAAGATCGTGTTCGCCACGATGATCCTGAGATTGGTATCCTTCGGACTGGCCACGCTGTAGTAGCCTCCGGCCTTGAACGTCCCGTCGAACCCGGCCGTATCGCCGACGTGGAGCATCGGTCTCCAGAGATCGGCAAGCATCGCCAGGAAGTCTCCGTTCGGCTGCACCATGTAGTCGCTGCAATAGGCATCGTTGTTGCCGAGTGCGGAGAAGACCGGGACGCCGGGATAGGTCTCCTCGACCATCAGCTTCAGAAAGGTCATCGTCCGGGCGATGAAGTCGTGCAGTCCGGCGTAGTTCTGTGCGGCATCCTGACTCGATGTGATCCCGGCACCCGATTCATACTTCTGCTGAAAATCGTGTGTGAGGAAATCTCCGGCAATGATGATGAAGTCGGGTTTGGCGATAGTCGACTTCATCTTCTGCAACGATGATCGCAGCAGCGGATAGTTTGCGTCGGCGCCGTAGCTGCCGAGACCCGTAATCGCCGAGCTTTCAAAGATACGCTTCCACTCGGCCGGATCGTTCGCCGCCAGCGAATCGAACAGGGCGGGATCGTAGAAGGGATCGAAGTGAATGTCGGAGAGAGCGAGGAACCGGGAAGATGAGTCAGCAATCTCTCCACCCCCTCTCTTCCCCGTATCTCTGTTGTTCTCCCTGTCGATGTCTTCCCCGGCTCCGCAGGAAAGGGACAGAAGGCCGGTCAGGGCAAAGAATACATACCGGATCAGGAGACCGTTTCGACGCATGAGGATTCCTCCGTATAAATGTGGTGCGGGGTTAAAGATAGGGCTCAGCCAATAAAATCTTCCCACCGGAACAGGCTCTCACCACAAATCTTCCGAAATTCGCCCGCCGTTTTCCAACACATTCAGGAACTCTATGAAAGCAGTATCGACAATCGGGCTTCTGATTCTCTCCAACACGTTCATGACGCCGGCCTGGTACGGTCACCTGAAGTTCGATGAGTGGAAGTGGTTCGGCAAGTTGGGGCTGGTCTCCATTATTCTGATCAGTTGGGGCATCGCCCTGTTTGAATACTGTTTTCAGGTGCCGGCAAACAGGATCGGATTCGCCGGCAACGGAGGTCCGTTCACGCTGGTGCGGTTGAAGGTGATTCAGGAAGCGATCACACTGACCGTCTTCGTCCTCTTCACGCTGATCGCCTTCAGGAATGAGACGCTTCGGCTGAACCATATCATCGGTTTTCTTCTCCTGCATCGGGGCGGTCTACTTCATCTTCAAGAAATAATTCCTTTGCGTCTTTTTTCTTTGCGTCCTTTGCGTGAAAAGAAGCTCTCGCAATCCGCCGCGGCGGACGCGAAGGGCAAAGGCGCAAAGAGGGGATCAGGCTCTTCGGAGATAGTTGACCAATGTTTGCATCATGTGCCGATAATTTTCCCTCCACTCTTTCCCGCCGTTTGTGCCGACGATGTTTGTGACCCCGAGAATGCCGGCCGTAGGGATCGCTCCGGCGGCACGGAGGACGGAGAAGAGTTCAAGGTTTTCCACCTCGCCGAGTTCGCCGAGGGACCGGGCCAGAGCGTCGTTCTCGGTCACGCCGAGCGTGCAGACCACACGCCCCGGCTTCAGGTCACCTGCAATTTCCCGGGAGAGATCCGCATCGCACTCCACCACCGACGGCAGAAGTCCGGGCAGGCGCATTTCCCGCCGTACCACGTCTCCCGAGCCGAGCGTCACGGTCGATGCCGCGATCATCTCGCCGATCTGCAATCCACTCTCCGGATAGGCGCCGCAGGTTCCGATGAAGACAATGGCGGTCGGACGATACCGGGCGATCAACCCCGCCGTTCCTATCCCCGCCTCCACCGGACCGACGCCGCTGACTCCGATCAGCGGATCGTCCGGCACACCGTCGGGGAAGGCGACATCCCGTTCAAGTTCGGAAGAGAAGAGCCGGAGCCGACGGTTCATGCGAATTCCACCTTTACTTTGCGTTCGATAAATCCCGCATCAACTCCCATATCCAGAAGGAGTTGCATTCCCTGCCGCGTATCATCGGAATAGGCGTATGTCTCCTCGTTGGCATACATGCCGAGATAGGTATCGAGCAACTCGGGTGTGGCCACTTCTGCGGGACGGTGAACGTGATCGATCAGGAAGCGGATCATCTCATCCCGGTGATCGAGTCCCCAGCGTATCGAGCGTTGCAGCACACGGCTTGCCCGGGCGATCACCTCCTCTCCCAGTCCGCGCCGGATCACGTTTGCCCCCAGAGGAAGGGGAAGTCCGGTCCGCTCCATCCACCACTCCCCCAGATCAATGATTTTCCGGAGTCCGTGCATCTCATAGGTCAGCCGTCCCTCGTGAATGATGATTCCCCCGTCGACCTCTCCACTCCCGATCGCCTCGAAGACCGCCTCGTAGGGAGTGATCGGAACCGGCGTCATCTCCGCGTTCGGAGCGATCAGTTTCGTTACCAGATGAGCCGTCGTCCGATTGCCCGGCGTCGCCAGCCGCATCCGGTTCAGTTCCTCCGGGCTTCGCTCTTCTTTCGAGACGATCACCGGACCATATCCCCGACCGACCGATCCGCCGTGAGGAAGGAGCAGAAACGTTTCGGCGATCAACGGCCAGGCGGCCACCGAAACGGCCGTCACGTCGATCCGTCCGGAAAGCGCCAGATCGTTCAGACTCTGTGTGTCGTCGGTCACCGGCTGGAACGTCAACCCCTCGGTATCGATCAACCCCTCGATCGCCCCTCTGAACATAAAGGCGTCGTCGGCATCCGGACTGTAAGCAAGGCGTATGTGCATGTGCGCTTATGTTGAAGATGAAGAAGGGGGAGGTGGTCAGGTTTGAGATTTCAGCTTTGTGCTATGAGCTATGAGCAGTGAGATTTGAGCTATGAGTTCTTCGTGTGATTTTGGAGTTGGCTTTTAGCTATCAGCTTTCAGCTATCAGCTTTCAGCTATCAGCTTTCAGCTATCAGCTTTCAGCTATCAGCTTT
>CAMLOB010000529.1 GCA_946481475.1 uncultured Chlorobiota bacterium
TTGATGTATTCGATCTTCTCGGACGCAAGGTCCTAAGAGATATTCCTGTGAACCACAGCAAGGTCGATCTGGATGTTTCCGGACTTTCGTCCGGAGTATATCAAGTCGTGGGGCGAACAACGGATGGAAAAATGGTGTCTTCTTCCGTTATTGTGGAATAAATATTGAGGGACTGGGGCGTGTCCGGCCTTGTTGTTTGGGAAGTCGGTTGAATGGTGGAGTGGTTTGATGGTTCGATAGTTGAATTGTTCGGGGTCGGGCGCGGGTGTGTCCGACCCTGTTTTTTGTGGGCTGGAGGAGCGAGAGTACGGGGTACAAGGGGTACGGAGATGAGAGACTGCCGATCATTCAAGATATCAATGCCCTTTGCCCGGCAGATACGTTCCGGTCGGTACGGTCCCCAGCAAACGATCCAACTATTCAACCACTCAACAAGCCAAACCGTTTGAACAGATAACTCCACCCGCGAACTCCTCAACGATTCAACCATTCAACACGTTTTGCCCGGCAGATACCTTCCCGGTCGGCATGGTCTTCATAGCCACAAGCAAACAAACCAACCATTCAACAAACCAACCACATCTACCGCTGCGCAATTTTTTCGCTGTCGATATCGGCTCTCGCCGGCGGTTCTTCCCGGTCCTTGAACGGAACGAATCCGTCGACAGCAACGCGGTTCAGGTAGAACTCGATCAGTTTCTTCGAGAGGGGGGCGGCGTGCGTGCCGCCGAATCCGCTGTTCTCCACCAGGACGCACATCGCGATCTTCGGGTTCTCGTAGGGAGCATAGCTGATGAACCAGGAGTGATCCCGTCCGTGCGGGTTCTGGGCCGTTCCCGTCTTTCCCGCAATGGCGATATCCGGGAGCTTCACATGTCCGGCCGTTCCCCCCGGCACGTTCACCACGTCGAACATCCCCTGTTGTACGATCTGCAGGTGCTCCGGCTTGATCCCGAGGTCTTCCGCCTCCTGCTCCATATACTGCACTTCCCCCAGCTTCTTGATCTTCGCCCGGCTGACGAAGTGGGGTTTGATCCAGACACCGTTGTTGGCGATGGCCGCACAGTAGGCGGCAAGCTGCAGAGGATTGACCTTCAACTCCCCCTGTCCGATGCCGAGATTGACAAGGACACCCTTCGGCCACTTGTCTTCGCCGTATTCCTTGTCGTAGTAGGCCCGCGAAGGAAGGAGAGTCCAGGGAGATTCCGGAACGTCCACGCCGAGTCGTTGACCGAAGTGGAATTTGTCCCCCCATTTGTGATAGGTATCAATCCCCATCTGAAGGGCAAGCTTGTAGAAGAAGACGTTGCACGATGCCTGGATCGCCCGCCGGACGTTCACTGCGCCGTGCCCGCCGTGGCATTTCCAGGAGCGGCCGCCGTATGTGAACGAGCCGGGACATGAGATGGTGGAGGTGGTCGTAATCAGCCCTTCCTCCAGTCCGGCAAGCGCCATCAGCGGTTTCCAGGTGGAGCCGGGGGGATAGACGCCGAATGTCGCCCTGTTGTTCATGGGCTTGTCCGGATCATCGCTCAACTTTTTATACTCAGCGGGACTCGTCACACCATTGAAGATATTCAGATCGTAATCCGGAGCGCTCAACATCGCCAGTATCTCGCCGGTAGCAGGTTCAATGGCGACGATGGCGCCGGTATAATTGCTCTGCTTCATCAGGTATTCGGCGTATGCCTGAAGTTCGGCGTCGAGTCCGAGATAGAGATCGAATCCGTTCGACGGGGGCTGGTCGCTCTTGCCGTCGTTGAACGCCTCGATCCGCTGCCCCCTGTTGTTGACCGCCACGAATTCAAATCCCTTCTCCCCCCGCAGGAACGTCTCGAACACCTTCTCGATTCCCTGCTTCCCGATCACATCCCCCGGCACGTAGTAGTTGCTCCTGTCCAGTTCCTCCTGATCGATCTCCTTGACATATCCCAGAATGTGGCTTGCCCGAACGTCGTCGCTGTAGTACCGCTTCGATTCGTTCTCCAGTTCCGTCCCCCCCAATTCGTAGTAGAATTCGTTCAGCTTCGCCCAGGTGGTGTCGTCGATGTCCCGGAGGATTCTGACGGGAGAGTAGGGATTGACTTTATACCGGTCGATGAGCTTTGTGATCTCCGAGGTGTCGACGCCGACAATCCCGGCGATCAGTTCCTTGCTCTGCTGGTCGAACTTGTTCGGCGTCACGTAGAGGGAATGGCTCCCCTCGCTTGCCACGATCACGTAGCCGTTCCGGTCGTAGAGAGCCCCCCGCACCGGCTGGATCGTCATCTTCTTGATCCCCTGCGCGTCGGCCTGCAGCCGGTACTGCGATCCCTGGATGATCTGCAACTGAATCAGCCGTCCGGTGAAGACCAGAAACATGAGGGCCAGAATGGTGAGGAAGATGTTGCGGCGGAGCAACATCGAACCGGAGTCGGATGTAGAATTCAGCATAGATCAGTCCTTTGGCTACCTGTTCAGAGGGGACGGAGCACCAGCCTTCAAATGTAGGTTCCCGTAAAGGGAAAGTCAAGCCCTGCCGACGGTTCTTTCGATGTTTTCGTGGCTGCGTAACAGACTGAAGGCAATAAGAACGCGTGATGCGTTTACGGTCCTTCCACGATTTCGTAAGTTTCGGCACATCGGCCATACATCAGAAGACCGCAGGGGACAAAACTGGTGCCCCTTTCCACCGAACCGGACATCCGCCGGACACCAACCGGCAACAGCCGGATTCATGTCGATACCGGGATGCCCGGGGACAGACAGAGCCGATCCGGAAAAGAGGTTGCGACGTGCAATCGGGCATCTCCCGGCACGGCCGTCAGGCACGATATAACAATCCATCAACCATACATCGGGAATATGAGCGTACTTGTCAACAAAAACACAAAGGTTCTGGTTCAGGGGATCACCGGGTCTGAGGGGACGTTCCACGCCTCGCAGATGCTGGAATACGGCACGAACGTCGTCGCCGGAGTTACTCCCGGTAAGGGCGGGATGGAGTATCAGCCGGAGGAGTTCATTCGTCCCGTTCCGGTCTTCAACACCGTCAGCGAAGCGGTCGAGGCGACCGGAGCCGACGCGTCGGTCATTTTTGTTCCGGCCCCTTTCGCCGCCGACGCGATCATGGAGGCTGCCGATGCCGGAATTCCGCTGGTGATCTGCATCACCGAAGGGATTCCCGTGCGGGACATGGTGACGGTGAAGGAATACCTGGCCGACAAACAGACCCGACTGATCGGTCCGAACTGTCCCGGCGTCATCACGCCGGATGAGTGCAAGATCGGCATCATGCCGGGCTTTATCCACAAGAAAGGGAAGGTCGGTCTGGTCTCCCGCAGCGGCACGCTGACCTATGAGGCGGTCAAGCAGATCACCGATCTCGGCCTCGGCCAGTCGACCTGTATCGGCATCGGCGGTGATCCGGTCAACGGTCCGTCCTTCAAG
>CAMLOB010000530.1 GCA_946481475.1 uncultured Chlorobiota bacterium
CGAGCGGTATGTACTTCTGCGAGCTGCGCTTCAACGGATTGAGACAACGGCAAGCGGTTATCATTCAGGAGTAGAGATATATCGGTTATCGATCAACTTTTCACGCAGGAAACAGCCACAGCTTTCGAACATCATTTAACGTCAGCTTATAGATTCATGAAACGACAGAACCTGATCTTACTCTCTTTTCTCGCCATCCTGATCGGCGGGGATGTTCTTCTGGCTCAAGGGGGCGAACCCGAACGGGTTCCCGAACCTCAATTCGAAGCAAGGCAGCCAACTCCGGGACTCTGGCAGTTCGGCGTATACGGCGGGGGGGCACTGGCTTCGAACTCGGCCGAGTTCGTCACACTGCCGGGCGTCATCAGTTGTCAGGGAGATTCGATTCTCTACACCGGAGGGAGCGGGGGGGATTCCAGTTTGCCGGTGTGATCGGAATGCGTCCGGGAATCGGCGCGGGATTTCTTTCGCATCTCGGCTGGAGTCTGAAGGCCGGAATTTCAAGTACCGGCAGCACATTCGAGACGGAGGAACGGATCGGACAGTCGATCTCTCCGAGCGGCGAACTGTCCCCCATCTTCAGTCGCTACACCATCGACGCCGGACTGACGACGATTGCGCTGGAGCCGACGCTTCTCTTTCAGGTCAGCCCGAACGTTCCGCTGACAATCGGCATCGGGCCGACGGTCGGTTTTCTGCTCGGCGCGACCTATGACCAGAAGGAGGAGATCGCATCACCGACGGAAGCCAGGTTCGCCGACGGGCGGACGGAGCGGAACGTCAGAAGCGGCGACATCGAGGAGACGGCAGGACTGAATCTGGGAGGGACATTGACCCTTGCCTACGACATCCGGATCACACCGGTCATTTCCATTCGCCCGGAACTGGCCGGAACTCTCAGTCTGAACGAACCGGTCACCGACGTGACGTGGAAGCAGAATCTGTTCCGGGGGGGAATTTCCATTCTCTTCAATCCTTCCAGCAGGACCTCCAATCCGCTTGGTCCGTCAATCGGACGGTAACATAGAAATAGACGAACGGACAACGCAGAGGGCGGAAACGTTCTCTGCGTTGCCGTTTCGACGGAACTCCGGGGATTTGTTGCCGAGCCGCCGCTTTCTTACCGTTACACCCGTTACCGTAGAATAACACCGATTTTCCTCCACTCTTTCCGTAGTTTCCATTTTCTTCCGGCAAAGGGTCGGCGGAACTTCGTGAACAAAATCAGAGCAATGACGAAACGCACATTCAGTCTGAGAGACTACATCCAGAACGGTGGCTTCATCTTCATTCATCTCGGCTGTCTGCTGGTCATCTGGGCCGGGGCAAGCTGGACCGCCGTCGCTCTCTGCGTTCTGGCCTACGCGTTCCGCATGTTCTCGATTACCGCATTCTACCATCGTTACTTTGCCCATCGCACCTACAAGACCAGTCGTCCGTTCCAGTTCCTGATGGGGGTGGCAGGGGCTTCCTGTTTTCAGAACGGTCCGCTCTGGTGGTCGGCGCATCACCGGCACCACCATCGGCACTCGGACACCGAGGAAGACATCCACTCGCCGATCGTCCGTTCGCTCTACTGGGCACACATGGGATGGATCCTTTCGAAGCAGTACAGCTACTATGACACGGAGAGCGTGCGCGATCTTGCGAAGTATCCGGAGATCCGCTGGCTGCAACGCTTCAACGTGATCCCGGGTATACTTCTCGGCGTCGGGATGTTTGTTCTGGGAGAAATTCTTGCGTCGACTTCACCCGAACTCGGCATCAACGGCCTGCAGGCTCTGACCTGGGGATTCTTCATCTCGACAACGCTTCTCTACCATGCGACCTTCACCATTAACTCCCTGATGCACAAGATCGGTCGCCGCCGCTTCGAGACCGATGACGAGAGCCGCAACAGCCTGATTCTCGCGTTGATTACCTTCGGCGAAGGATGGCACAACAACCACCACCGTTACCACGCTTCGGAACGGCAGGGCTTTTACTGGTGGGAGATCGATCTCTCGCACTACGGTCTGGTGATGCTCAAGTGGCTCGGACTGGTCTGGGATCTGAAGACGCCGCCGAAGAGGATTTACGAGGAGGCTGCAGGGGTCAGAGCAAGGACGAAGACACCGGGAAGAGTTCGACGGCATCAGAGCCAGAGCGGAGATCGGGAGACAATCGAATTGTTGTCGACCCTTTCCGGGTCGAACGATCCGATGGCTTCCGGAACCGACACCGATCTTCCGACTTCCAAAGAAGAGATACTGGAAGAAGTATAAGACCCGCATTGTCGGCCCGTAAAGAGCAAGCAAGCGAAGCAGATGCCCCCTCAACTTCTCGCGCGCCACACCTTGCAGGCATTACCACTACCGTGGCGCGTAGTAAATGATACCAACGCCCAGCAATGCGATAAGAGCCCCGATGATATCGTATCGGTCGGGGATATAGCCGTCAAGCATCATTGCCCAGGCCAACGACATCACAATGAACACCCCGCCATACGCTGCGTACACGCGTGCGAAATCATGTGGCTGGAAGGTTGCGACAACCCCGTAAAGCGCAAGAATACCTCCACCCAGAAGACCGTACCAGACCGGCTTTCCCTCTCTCAACCATAACCAGACAAGGTATCCCCCTCCGATCTCACAAAGTCCGGCAAGCAGGAATAATGGAATGGAACGTATCATGAATGTCTGAAATCGGACGTGTCGGCATAGTTGCAGGAGATGGGGAGGGTTCTTGCACGTTGTGGGGTGTCGGGTTTGGGCAGTCAGCTTTGAGCTTTGAGCGGTCAGCTTTGAGCTTTGAGCGGTCAGCTGTGAGCTTTGAGTGGTCAGCTGTGAGCTTTGAGCGGTCAGCTGTGAGCTTTGAAGCGGTCAGCTGTGAGCTGTCGGCTTTGTGAGCGGGAGATACGATGAAGAGACTTTCACTCATACACACTCTCACTCACCCACTCCCTCACTCTTCCTCATCCTCATCCTGGAAACAGAAGTCGGCAAACTCGCGGGCAAATTCCTCGGGGCGCAGCCGCCGTCCTTCGGTTTGCGCAACCTCTTCCTTTCTTTCCAGCCAGAGCGAGCGGATCTCGTCGGGAGCTCCCGGAGGGAACTCCATCACCTTTTCGACAATCCGCAGCCAGCCGGTATTGATACCGTAGATCCGTTGCAACTCCGGGGTCAATCGTTTCATACTCTGTTCATCCTCTTTCTCCAGCGCCCCCACAGCCTTCAGGATATAGAGCTCAAGGATGCGGATAAACGGATCGTCGTAACGATCGGAATTCGGATTGTTTGCCGGTTCGCTCATTCGCCTTTCGTTTCCCCCGATGAATTGTGCAATCCCATCATACGTATCTTTCCACGGATCGAGTTGACGCTCCGTCCCAGAAGCCGTGCAAGTTCTTCAATACTTTCCGTTGCGTATTTCTGCCGCAGCAGATCTTC
>CAMLOB010000531.1 GCA_946481475.1 uncultured Chlorobiota bacterium
AACGAAGCCTGGACCTGGTTGAAAAGGGACTGGACTTTGCCGGCTATATCATTCAGCGTTCCCGCAAGCCTGCGGCAACCGATATTAATCAGTACGATTCCGTTGTTGGCTTCAACATCGGTTACAAGACGATCGGCCTTATCCGGCTGCCTGCAATTCCGGACGGTATCAGCCGCGTGGTGGCCGCACGTTCGCAGAATCTGCAGGCGCTCGGTCCGTGGTGGAGACTTCCGATGCTGGCCGACACCACTGCTATTCCGGGACTAAGTACCGAAACGGCTCTGGCCGTCGTGCAGGTTGACTGCTACGATACGGTCAAGCGGCAGGGAGGATTGTCGGATACCATTATCGTGCGCCGGAACGGTTGTCTTGACACGTTGTACGGATTGACCTTCGATCCGTATGATGACGAGAACAGTGACTCGGGAATCTTCAACGATCTTTCCGGCAAGTGGTGGAATGATGGAAGCTGGGGAGACCAGTTCTCCAACAAGGCGATCCGCGATATCGTGCGGGATGCTATTTCGGAGATCATGGACAGTCTTACCAACGGTCGAACCTTCATCGATGTCGGCGACGACAACGGGGATGGCCAGGTAAGTGCGAACGAGGTTGATCTGGTGGCCAACGAGAAGCTGATCAATAATATTGATTACTATTATCAGGTTCTTGCTTTTGATGCCGGTAGCACCGAGGACAACACGCCGCCGAAGACCAACACAGGCATTGCCGGTATCAACGAAGTGCGTGCAACACCGGAGGCTCCTCCGGCCGGATTGCCGATCACGCCCGAGGTTATCTCGCAGGACGGGCTTGGGGGCATCAGCAATTTCCGGGTGATCGTCTACGATCAGGAACGTCTCGGACAGCTCTTCGGCGGAGACACGCTGGAGTTCGAGTTCCAGCCTTATAAGCTCTGGGATTACGATCCGAGCAGATCGATCGATGAGAACCGTCTGTTCAGCCCTCGTTACTATGTCAACGAGATCATCGTCAGAAGCAAGAAGCTCGGTGAGCTGAACAACTTTGCCATTCCGCTGGTTCGGGGTGACTTCGCACGTCCGGTCTTCTCCGACCGTGCCTTCAGCCAGTTCAACTCGACCAACGGTACCTTCCGGTTCTTTAATCTGGACTCGACGCTTGCATCGCGGTTTGTTTACTTTCCGCGGGATACAACGATTGAGAGAGAGGGAGAAGAACCGAAGGACACCACCGTGGTCGACTCGATCTATACCGATCTGCGTCACGTCGTGGCCAACTATCGGAACACATTCGTTACCGAGCCGGGACAGTTTCTCTACGGAACTAACGGCGTGACGAAGTCGACGATCGGCATCTCGTTCGACTGGGCAGGCCAGCAGTTCGGCGATTCGCTCCGTTTCGGGCGCTATCTTTCCGATTCCGCTCTCTGGCCCAACCGTGATTCGTCGATTCTCGGTCACATCGTTATGACGCCGAACGGTCCGGAGTTCCGGAATAACTTCAATCCGTTTGAGGTTGTCAGCGGGCCATCCGGAGCGGGACCGACGCTGATCAACGGCAGCATGGCCTACGGAAATGATCAGAATAGTCTGGCCTTGAATCGATCGACTCCGAGTATCGGTCAGCCATTGATCGAAGTGGAGTTTGTGCCAGGAGGAACCGAGACTCTGGTATGGACCAAGGATACGTTAACGTATACGGTTGAGAATGTTCCCTATCTGATCCCTGTGATCAGAAACGTCAACTCCTTCTCGTATGAAGTATTTGATGAGAACGGCAATCCGACGGATCAGGAAGTAACGTACGACTATCAGTTCACGCCTGATAGGGACATTGCATTGCGTCTTGATACGGCATCATCGACAATTCTCGATAATGAGCCGGCCTTGGTACGACTGGTGGACCTCGGAGAATTTGCTCTGCTTGCTTACGACTGGACCTCGACTGAAGGGGCAACAACGTCGGAGCGACGGGATGTGCTGAACTATCGCTTCAAGTCGTTCCGCCGTCCAAGCACGATGCCGATCGGAACGCCGAATCGCTATTATGTCGGTCAGCATACTGCCCGTCTCAACAATGGGGGAACGACCGATGTTCGTTTCGTTCACAGACTGATCGTCAACGGTTCGGCAACAACGATCGACTTCTCCGGCATGGGAGCTGCGGAAGTCTCGATTCCGACTCGCGACAAGACCCGTCAGGCGCAGGTGGTGCCGGAGCAGCGTCCCACGACCGACTTCCAGGCCGGGGACAAGTTCCGCATCCACTTCACCGGTGGTGCCATCGGTCTGCCGGAGCCGGGGGCGAAAGTCCAGGTGGCGATTCCCGATCCCACACCGGGACCGGGCGAGTTCACCGATGATCTGCTCGATGCGGTCCGGATCGTTCCGAACCCGTACATGATCGATCATCTGGGACAGAGCACTTCGGCGGACAAGAAGATCTACTTTACCCGTCTGCCGGAACAGTGCACGATCGAGATCTACACCGCTTCGGGAGAACTGGTGCAGACGATCGAGCACGATGCCTCGCAGAACGTTGACGGCCGCGTTGCCGTTAACGCATGGGATCTGGTCACGAAGGGGAATCGTCAGGTACAGACGCAGTTGCTTGTCGCACGCATCATTACTCCTGACGGAGCGGAGACCGTGAAGAAGTTCTCGGTTGTCGTCGGCGGCTTCCAGCTCTTTACGCGATAACCGGAATTCAAACAGGGATGATCGAAGGGGGAAGCTTTCCCCCTTCGATCCCTTGCCGACACTGAATCCGCCCGGGAACTTGAAAACTGGAAATGAAGTATTCTATCAATCAGGAGCATAGAGTAATGAAACACATATACTTGTTCGGTCTGTCCTTGCTTGTCGTTGCGGGAACGGCGCAGAGCCTTCGCGCGCAGGGTGAGGCGGACTTCCTCGATGTCCTTGAAAGCAAGGAATTTTCGAAAGTGGGTGTGGGTACCGGAACGTTTCTGAACATTCCGGTCGGTGCGCGGGGAACGGCGCTCGGTTCCAGCTTTGCAGCGCTGGCCGACGATCCGACCGCTCTTTACTGGAACCCGGCCGGCATTACGCAGATTCCGGGGACAAGTGCGGCCGCAAGCTACACGGCCATGTTCGCCGGCATCAATCACAGCTTCGCCGGCATTACCTTCGGCATCAGCGACAACTACAAGGCCGGCATCAGCGCGACGGCTCTGAGTTCCGGTGATATCGAGGTGACGACCCTCTTCGATCAGAAGGGGACCGGGGGCTTCTACAGTGCTACCGATCTGGCCATTGCCGCCACAATTGCCGGACAGCTGACCGATCAGTTCTCCTTCGGCGCCACCGGCAAAGTCGTCAGTATGTCGATTGCCGACGTCTCGGCTTCAGGGGTGGCATTTGATTTCGGTACGCTCTACGATCCGGGATTCCTCGGCTTGAAGATCGCCTTTGCCGTGCAGAAC
>CAMLOB010000532.1 GCA_946481475.1 uncultured Chlorobiota bacterium
CAATCTCTACGCCGTCTCGATGTACGACGCACTCCACGCCTTCGCCGTCGGCCGCAGAGGGGCGATGTACCGGACGGAAGACGGGGGAGAGACGTGGCAGGAAGTGAAGACCGCCTTTACTGCTCACTTTTATGACGTGAAGTACTTTCCGAGCGGCGACGTCGTGGTCGGTCACAACAAGGGGATCGTCCGCTCGACCGATCACGGAGCGACGTGGACGATCTACGACCTGCCGAACGGTCAGACCTGTTACGGCTGGTCCTGTCTCTCGCCGCAGACGGCGTACTGCGCGCAGGATCTGGGAAGCATCATGCGAACAACCGACGGTGGTGCGACCTGGGTGAAGGAGAAGCACAACGTGGCGGAAGCCGGCCATCTGTTTGCCATCCATTTCCTCGATGAGCGAACCGGGTATCTGGCCGGAGCGGACGGCTACATCCTTCGCTACACTTCGCCCGATTCATCTTCCTCGGTTCAGGAAGTCATTCGAAGCAGCAGACCGTCGGCGGTCCCGGGACTTAGCCTCGTTCCGAACCCGGCAAGGGATGAAGTCACGGTCCGGATAGAGGGGGTTGAGGGGAAAAGCGTTCGCAGTTGTCGTGTGCTCGATATTGCCGGTCGGATCGTGCGTGAGGTGGAGTGGAGTGAAGCCGAGCAGCCCCATGGTTCCGTCTTTTCTCTTTCGTTAACCGGCCTTCCAGAGGGCTATTATGTTGTACAGGTTGCGGATGAGGGGGGGAAGGGAAGGAGTTTGTCGGCGTCTCTTCTCATTAGATGAGAGGGGTCGTTGAGATACCCGTATGAAAACAGGCCACCCGACGCAACCGCGTACAGGTGGCCCGTTCTTTTTTCTGAAGAGATGGTGTGATCTCCTTCCGTTCTACCTGCGCACAATAATCTCCCCGATATCAGTCCACTCTCCCGAGGTAATCCTGAAGAAGTACCGTCCCTGCGGATTCCCCTCCGTGTTCCACGTCACCTGATAGCCTCCCGGCTGCAGATAGTCGTCGACGAGGAGGGCGACGCGGTCTCCTTTTCCGTCGAAGACCTCGATCCGTGTCTGTGCGTCGAGACCCAGGGAGAAGCGGATGTCGGTGGAGCCGTCGGCGACATTCGGCATCGCCCCCTGAATCGCGTAGCGGCTTGCGAAGGCTTCAATCAGCCGGAAGTTCAGTCCGCAAATCGAATCGAGACGGGCATTGCCGGGTGTGTTCGTTACCTCTACGCAGGGGAACTCATTGGTTCCCGATGCCAGGATCTCTCCGGCCGGAGTGATCTCGCTCGTCGTCACATCGCCGATGTAGGTGATGTAGTGCAGTACCAGAATTTCTCCTGCTCCGCTCAGAGATTGTCCGGTTGTGTTCTCAATCTCCAGAACAATTCGTCCCGGACTCCGCGAGATTTCGTTGATGAGCCACCCGTCGCTTTGCGGTATCAGATTTCCCGGTTCCACGTTCTGAATCAACATCATCCCCTCGTCATAGGTGACCCCGATCCTGAAGTGTGTGATGTCCGCATCGTCCGGCATATCGGGGGAGGCGTTCAGACGAACCGGGATCGTCAAGGGGAGACCCGGAAGCTGTGAGTAGCCTTTGTCAACGCTGAAGTTCAGAGAGATAATCTCTCCGCTGCCGATCAGCTCTGCCGTCGGACGTGCGACGACCGTTGCCATATCCTCATCCGTTACCTCGAATTCAACCGTTGCCCCATAGTTCCCCGGAACGTCCGGCGCAAAACGAACCGGAATCTTTACCTGCTCTCCTCCTGCCAGTCTGAGGGGGAACGTGACGGTTCCCGTCGGGTCGAGGCTGAAATGCTGATTCCCCGGAACCGGATTTCCCATCTTCGTAATCACCACCGGATCGCTTGTCGGGTTCGTGACGACGATGAATCCCTCCCGATCAAAACAGGTCAGTGCCGATCCGAAATCGAAGCCTTCGGCGACGGCGTCGAGCGTGTAGATCTCTCCGGCCAGCGCTCCGGAGGAATCGCTCTGCGAACACCCGGCGTCGGCGAAGTCTCCCCGAACGTCGATTGTGGCGATCTTGCGGAGAGGTTCGGTATCCTGCGGATCAAAGATCACCTCGATTGTTTGTACTTCGTCCGGTTGCAGCGTGAAGGGGGGACCGCTTGTGTTGGGGGAGATGTAGCGGATATCACCCTGCGGGAAATCGGTCGCGTCCGTCCCGTTGATCGACACGCCGGTGATCGTCACGGCTCGCGTGCCGGTCGATTGCAGTGTGAAGGTGTAGGGGATGCGGACCGATCCCGGAGCGGGGAAGAAGTGGCGACCGAAGTCGTGATCCCCGATGACGATGTACGACTCGATGCCGACGCCGTCAAGCGGTCCCTGAATCGAGTCGAGGGTTCCGCCGATGCGATAGTACAGGCGGATCAATGCGCTGTAGACCTCTTCATCGACCGGCCTGAAGGCAACGCGGACACGCTCGGTGATCCCCGCATTGATCCGCTTGCCGTTGACGATGTTCCCGGGGTCAACGATCCGGAAGACCTTCCGGGGATCATCGACGATTGCGATACGGTCGACCGTAAAAGCCTGATCTCCCGTGTTCGATACTTCGATTTCCCATTCGTATTCCATCACATCGTTCTTTGTGCAGGGATCGACCGACGATAACCACCGTTCCTTCCAGTCGTAGCCGGTGATCTGCGGTCCCGGCTCGGTCACGCGTGCGGTCCAGACCGATGTGTCACGGCAGTCCCGCGTGCTGGCCCAGAAGCGTCCCGTCGTCCGATAGAAGCCCCGCTTGCCGGAGACGAACGTCACGGAAATCTCCACACATTCTCCCGGGCCGAGCTTCGCATCCTTCAGCTTGCCGATATCCCCCGACGATACGGTGAACTCCGAGAGCAACCATGTGAGGAATGCTCCGCCTCCTGTCCCTGTGGAGTCTGCAAATGTTATGAACCCGTCCCCCAGATTGCAGATCTTCAGCGGGAGAGTCTTCGAAGCGTCAAGCGCCAGCGTGCCGAAGTCGAGATCGTCGACGTGGAGACATGGCTGAACCGTTGCGGCTTCCAGAGGAATGGAGACCGTGACGCAGCCGAGCGTGACCATGAGGGAGTCCCGATATGTCCGGTTCTTCTCAGTCGGTCGGATCGTGATCCATATCTTCATCGATTCTCCCGGCTTCAGCACGACGGATTTCGGTTCGAAGTTCGGATCCCTGTCACCGTTCCAGTCGAACGCCGGTTCGGTCCGCAGGATCTCGAAATCCTGGTTCCCGAACGCAAAGTCGAGTTCCTTGATCGTGATCTCCCGCTCCAGCGGATTGGTGATCGTCACCACCTGCTCGTCGGCCTCGGTGTTGACCGTGATCTTGCCGAAGTCCAGCCCTTCGGCCGGTTCCACGTCGATCCGTTCAGCCTCGTACTTGAAGGGCAGACGATGAATCACTCCCTCT
>CAMLOB010000533.1 GCA_946481475.1 uncultured Chlorobiota bacterium
CCTACGAGTCGTTCAGCGATAATGCCTACAACGTGCTGGGACGAATTCACTACCGTCGCGGGAACTACGATTCGGCCCGGCGCTATCTGATGATCACCGCCCGGCAGTTTCCCGAGAGTGATGTCCGGGTGGAGGCGTTCCATCTGTTGGGAGAAGCCTACGCCGCCCTGCGTCAGTTCGATAACGCACAGTACTCCTTCTCGCGCGTCAGGAAGCTCGGCGACAGTACCGATCCGCTGGTCAGCCATGCCCTCTACCGCGAAGGGGTGATGCTCTACTACATCGGACGCTTCAACAGCGCCATCGACCGTCTGCGGACGTACGTTGCGAACTATCCGGAAGGAGAGAACATCGACGAGGCAACCTTCTGGCTGGCCGAGTCGCTCTATCAGGACGGAACGATCGACGAAGCGGAACGATTTTATGCCGAGGTCGTGGAACGGTGGCCGAAATCCCGTTACCGGGGCGAGGCGATGTACGGTGTCGCCTGGTCGGAATTCAGACAGAAGAAATTCAAGGAATCGATCCGCTCCTTCCAGACATTCATCGACGCCTATCCCGATAACGACAACGCCGTGGAGGCAACCATCCGCATGGCGGATGCCTACCGCTTCCTGCGGCAGTACGACAAGGCCATTGCCGTCTACGAATCGGTCGGCGGACGGGGAGGGACCGGAAAACGGGCCGAGGAGGCGCGGGTACGACTGGCCGAGGCGTTTGTGGAGATGGGAGATATCCCGCGTGCAGTGGCCACCTACAGCGATCTGGTGAAACGCTTTCCGAAATCGGGCCGGGTGGACGACTACGCCTATGCCGTCGGGGCCACCTGGTTCCGGGGAGGAAACGATTCCTCGGCAATTATCGAACTGGAACGTTTCCTGCGCGAATATCCCGAAAGCGAGTACCGACCGAATGCCTTCTTCACGCTGGGGGATGCCTGGTACAATCTGGGAGAATACGAGACCGCCCTCGGCTGGTATCGCATGGTTCTGGATCAGTACCCGAACAGCACGGTGGTGCCGGAGGCGATCGAAGGGCTCCGCTTTGCTCTGGTCTCCATGGGTCGCGGAGGGGAGGCGGTGGCCTACATCGACGATTTCATCACAAAGAATCCGAACCGTCTTCCGGCCGACTCTCTCACCTTCAAGAAGGGGATGATCTGGTTCGACAACGGAGAGTACGATAAGGCCGACACGCTCTTCCGGAAGCTGATCGCCGATTACCCGGAGAGTCCGCTTGTGGCCGACGCCTGGTATCAGATCGGCAAGGGCGAAGAGTATTCGGGAAATCTGGCCGGGGCCGTCTCCACCTATCAACGGATCGTCAACACCTACGGCTCGAGTGACGCCGCCCTTCTCTCACTGATCGCAATGGCGGAGCTTCGCATGTATCAGGAAGATTACGAGGGAGCACGTCGTGATTTCCTTCTGTTCACCGAGCGTTTCGGCGAATCCGACCGTATGAACCAGGCCCGCTACGGCGCCGGGGAGGCCGGTCTGCGACTGGGAGACACGGCCATGGCGATCAGGCAGTTCCGTCTGGTGATCGATTCGGCCCGTGCCGAAGATGCAACCGATCTTTTTGTCGACCGCAGCCGTATCTCCCTTGCCGACATCTACTGGAGGCAGGACAGCGCCGATCAGGCACTGGAGATCCTCGCATCGGTCGCATCACGTCGCCGCGACTACACCGCAGCCGAGGCGTTGCTGTTGCGCGGAAGGATTCTCCGGAACGTCAACGACCTCTCCGGAGCCCTGGCCGACCTTCGGCGTCTGACCGAAGAGTTCACCGATTATCCGGAATACACCGAGCCGGGCCTGATGGAACTGGGCGAGCTGTACGAAGAGCTGACGAGTGTGGATGAGGCAATCACCACATACCAGCAACTTGCCGATACGACGGAAGATGAAGATCTGCGACAGGAAGCCGAAGAACGTATCGCCCGGTTGAAACGGAGACGATAGGAATCGACAGCAGGACGTGATGAATCCGGATTTTTACCAATGAGACGACAGACTATATTCACAGTGAACTACAGACATCCTCTGACATTCCTTGCGGCGATGATTCTGGGGACCGCCGGAGCCGCAGCTCAGGGGACCGGTGGAGAGGCGGGAGGACTGGAACTTCCGGAAGAGGTGGTTATCACCGGAGAGACACCGATCGTCCTCCCCCCCGCACGCAAAGGGGAGGTCTTCGACACCATTCTCTATTCCCTCCCTTCGGGCGACACGCTCATCTTCGGTGAGCGGATCACCAACCTTCACGGCGACGGGGGAAGATTGCCGGTCTACGGCGAGTTCGACAATCCGCTTGTCGTCAACGTCGAGGGGAGCATCGGAACCTATATCTCGCCGCGCGGACGGATCGGCCTTGAATACGCCGTCGACAGATGGAACGGACGGGGACTGCTCGACATCGGCTCGACCGCCGGACATGTCGACGGAGCCGAGGCGACCAGTCTGCTCTTCGACGGTCGCCTTGAATATCAGATCGCCGGCGAGCTTCCCTCCCCCGGCAAAGCCCGTGCCGGGCTCGGGCTTCACTTCGGAAGCGACGGCTACACGCTCTACGGTAATGAGGCAACTCCGTTCGACAGAACACGATCCGTCTTCGACATCGATCTCGACCTGGCCAGCGAAACGGACGCCTCCTTCGATTATACCATCGACCTCTCCATCGAATCGGTCGGACTGAACGACGATACGCTCGGGTTCACTGCAGAAGCATCCGCACTGACGCCGGCCTTCGGTGCCCGGTTCCGCCTGGGGAACGACTCGCTGAACATCAATGCAGGCGTCCGGTATCAGACCACATCGCTCGACTACGACACGGCCACAACCAACCCCGATTTCGTGGAGGCCTCCGGTATGGTCGAGTGGAGCCCCTCGGCCGGTCTGTACGTTACAGCCGGAGGAGTAGTCGCTCACGGAAGATTCTCCGACAGCGGATCATCAACGCTTCTGATGCCGAGAGGGGCAATCCGTTTCGAAGCGAGCAAGAACCTGGCGATCTTCGCCCGGTTCGCTCCGGAACTCCGTGCTCCCTCCTATCGTTCACGTATCATGCGCGCTCCATACGTCAATCGGGAGATCACGCTCCGTCCGGAAAAGGTTCTGCTCTACGGTGCCGGAGGGATCAGGCTTGCCGCCGGTTCCTTCAACATCGAGGCGGAGGCTTTTTTCGAGAAAGGAGAGAACACGCCGGTGGTAACGCTTGCAGAGGGAGCGGGTGAGTTGCGCTGGATTCATCGGGACTCCCGGACGTTCGGCCTGCGGGGCGGAGTCCGTGCCGGCTTCGGTGAGAAGATCAGTCTTCAGGGAGAGTTGACGCTGGCCAACGCCGTTGACGAGGAGACCGATGAACAACTGCCGATGCGTCCGGTGATCGAAGCCCGGGGAAGAGTGG
>CAMLOB010000534.1 GCA_946481475.1 uncultured Chlorobiota bacterium
ACGGTTTGCTCCGGAGTGGTGATCTGGGGCAAAGCTGGGATACGCTGCTCGGTCAGGGCATCCCGGCTACCGCCTTTCTGTTTCTGGATAACCTGATGCTGCTCGGACGGTCGGAATATGGAGTATTCCGGGCCGAAACACAGGGGGATGTTGTGCGCCCGGATGACTGGTATCAGACTGGTCTGATCGAGTCGGTCAGTTGGTCGACGCAACGTTATGGGGTAGCACAGTCCGAATTGCTCTTCGATGACGATACCATGTGGGTGGCGGCAATCAACGGTCTGTATTCGCTGGCTCCCGGCGAGGACCACTACCGCCTTCGCTTCCCCCTGTTGAATTCCGGATCCACTGATTTTCCCGTTTTGTCCAACGTCGGCAACGGCGAGATGTATGTGAAATTACGGTTCACCGTCTACGGCACGAAGGATTACTGGCGCACATACGAGACGGGGCAGATTCCGGGACTGCCGTATCGTGTCGGCTCGTGGTTGATTACCGACAATCTCAGACGTTCCAGCGACGGAGGGAAGTCCTGGGAGACCCTTACTCCGGATGAAATTGAGGGTTCCCTTGGACAATTACTGGTGGTGGACACGGTGCTGATCGGCCGTTTCAAACAGCCATCACATGTGCATAAGTTATGGAAATCCACCGATGTCGGGCAGACCTGGACACGGATCGATGGACCGGATTCGATCTCTCCGTATGCCGCGATGACATACAATGACGGAGTGATTACGGCAATTACGACAGTCGGGGCAACCAGGGCTATCCATTTCTCCCGCGACAGCGGCAGAACGTGGGGAATGGTACCGTTTGACATCCCGCTGGCGATCTTGGCCGGTGCCTCGTACGGCAACGGAAGATTCTACGCGACTGGTGGAACTGATATAGAGAATGGCGTCTATATCTATCGGGAGGGGAATGGATGGCAACCGATCCTTGAAGGGCTTCCTGCCGCTACTCTTGATCCGTATAGCGAGTATACTCTGTACGATATGGCCGTGCGAATGTACGGACCCGATCTTTACCTGTTGAGAACCTATATACTTCGTTATGATACGCGCATCCTTTCCGTTCATTCGAGAGCACATATTCTTCAGCAACTTGATCTTCGATGAACGTATCCCGATTATATCCGTATTCCGCTTGAGTCGGGCAACTGCGATGTCACTTGCCACAAACCTCGTTATGCACCATGACAAATCATCAAACTTGCGTTATCCATCCGTTGCCGATGTGTGTGGCCTCGTTCCTGCTCTCCTTCTTTGTCTTTGTCGGTGGGAGTCTGCTTACTCTTTTGGCACAGGTTCCGGAGCTGGAGTGGGAGTGGCGATTTGCCGAGCCGACCCCTCACACGATGAACGGCATACACTTCTTCAATGATCGCGTCGGGATCATGGCCGGTACCTCCGGGACGATATTGCGGACGACCGACGGAGGAGTGTCCTGGGAGATCCTCAGGGGCGGGACGCGGTGGGATTTTATTGATGTTGTCCCTCAAGGTGAGGATCGGGTCTGGCTGCTGTCCGGCGATACCAATATCCTGATAACGACTGATCAGGGGATGACATGGCGGACGCCGGAAGACCTGCGTAAGAGGTTTATCATGCGTATGAATTTCCTTGATGAGCAGACCGGGTTTGCCCTCAGCTATGCCGATACGATCTATCGGACGGAGGACGGGGGAGAGACCTGGCGGAACACGGGGAAAACCCTCCCTCGTTATCTTAACCGCTTCTCGATCTGTTTTGTCGACACGTCTGTCTGGCTTTGCGGACAGGACAATGGCGATATCTACCGGACTTCCGATGGCGGCATCACCTGGGAAAAAACGTCGCGCGAGAAGGAGTTCTCGGAGTTGATTGCCTCAATCGCCGTTTCGGATGACGGGACGCTCTATGCAGTTGGTTCGAGAGCACAATTTTTGCGGAGTGATGACGGGGGATTAACCTGGACAAGTCCTCCCGACCTCGGTTACTCCGGAAATGCGGAAAAGGTGAAGATTATCGCAGGAAAAATTCTGATCCACGGGTCAACTCGCCCTCTCGTGTCGGTTGACGGCGGTGAAACGTTCAACCATCCGCATAACGAGGATCCGAACTACATTCAGGCGTTTGCCATGACAGTGATCGGAAACCGGATCTGGATGACCGGCGATCGCGGACAGATCCTGAGTAGTGACGACAACGGTCGTTCATGGCAGTCCTCTTTTATCATCAAACGACTGGAGCCGACCGGACTTCTGTTCTTTGACCAGGAGACCGGACTGATGTCTTCGCGATATGAGAGCAAATACGGTTCTTCATTTTTCCGAACAACCGACGGAGGGAAGACGTGGGAATTTGATGACCGTTCGACCGACTGGATTTCGATTCACGGTATGGAGCGGGTCGGGGATCATGTCTGGATGTTCGGCTATGGGGGAGCGATCTACTACTCGGGGGATCGGGGAGAGACCTGGGAGACCCAGAGCAAGGGGGCAATCGGCGGGGAGGAATTGGTTGCGATCAGCTTTGCGGACCAATTGCACGGCTACGCTGTCACGGAAGACGGATTGCTGATGCGGACGCAGGACGGCGGGGACTTCTGGGAGCTGCGGGAGTTCTACGAGTTCGATACCAGGTGTACTGATATCTCGGCTCCCTCTCCCGATTCCGTCTGGATCAGCACGGCGGCGGGATATATGCTCCTGTCGACCGACGGTGGAACCTCCTTCTCGAAATCAGTAGTCTTTAAGAACACAAATCCGCCTTCCATCTATGCTGTGCAGTTTGTTGATCCGATGGTTGGCTGGATTACCCCCTATCATGAGGGCATTATGAGGACAACGGATGGCGGAGCGTCGTGGCACCAGCTCTACTCCGGCCTTACCACCTTCTCTTCAATGGATTTTCTGGACCGGCATCATGGCATCGCCACGGTGCAGAACGAGGTCTGGCTGACCGATAACGGAGGGGAGACGTGGCAGAGGAATGCCGATCAACTCGGCAAGCTTTCTACAGTGCTTTCTTACATCGATGAGTATGGTCTGTGGGCTGTTACCAGTGTCGGCGGTCTCCTGCATGCCGAATATTCTTTCCTCACTGTGGCTGACCCTCCGTCTCCCCCTTTCCTTCAAAGCTATCCCAATCCGGCTTCCGGACGGATTACCGTTGCCGGATTGCCGGTGCAGGGGCAAACGTATACAGCCGTTCTCACAAATGCCATCGGTCGTGAAGTTCTGCGGGACGCGGTCCGGAGCGCAGGGGGGAAGGTGACGATCTCCCTTCAGGGATTGTCGGCGGGGGGGTATTTCCTGCGGCTGAGAGGACCGGGGGGGATTTTTGTAGGTCGTTTTGTGATTGTCGAATAGCGTGAAAGAAAACGGTGAGGGGTGACGGGTCGGGACGACTTGTGGGGACAAC
>CAMLOB010000535.1 GCA_946481475.1 uncultured Chlorobiota bacterium
GCACGAAGAGCTGCATCTGCTGAACATCGACGCGCTGACCTATGCGGCCGATCCGCGGAACGTTGCCGAAGCCGAAGGGGATCGGCGATACGAATTCCGGCGGATCGACATCGCCGACCGCGATGCGCTTCGCCGGGCGATCCGGGAGTTCCGTCCGGAGGGGATCTTTCATCTGGCCGCCGAAACCCATGTGGATAACAGCATCCGGAACCCGGAGCCGTTTGTGCGGACGAACTATATCGGAACGTTCAATCTGCTGGAGGAGGCGCGGGAACTCTGGGGGACGGGGGAGGGACGGTTCCTTCATATCTCGTCCGATGAGGTCTTCGGCGTTGCCGAAAGGGAGGGGATGTTCGATGAGGATTCTCCGCTCCGTCCGAACAATCCCTATTCGGCGACGAAGGCCGGGAGCGATCATCTGGTCCGGGCATGGCATCGGACATACGGGATGAACACGGTCACCACGAACTGCTCGAACAATTTCGGTCCGCGCCAGCATCGGGAGAAGCTTATTCCGACGGTGATTGCCGCAGCCCTGGCCGGGAATGCGATTCCGGTCTACGGCGACGGACGGAACGTGCGTGACTGGTTGTATGTGGAGGATCACTGCGCGGCGCTCGACAAGGTCTTTCGCGAGGGAAAAGCCGGGGAGACGT
This sequence comes from uncultured Chlorobiota bacterium, assembly GCA_946481475.1. The sequence continues at coordinate 657 of CAMLOB010000535.1, forward strand.
ACGTGATCGGAACGCGGAACGAGTGGACGAACATCGACCTGGTCAGGGCGATCTGCCGGATACTTGACGAGGAGACCGGAGAAGGGGAGAACGGGAGACACGGCTCGCTGATCACATTTGTGCCGGATCGTCCGGGACATGATCTGCGCTATGCGGTCGATCCGACGAAGATCGAACGGGAACTCTCCTGGCGGGCTGAATATCCGTTCGAGGAAGCTCTCAGGAAGACGGTCCGGTGGTACTGCCGGGAGTTTGCCGGAATGACGATGGGGGAGAAGGAATGACTGCCGCGGAAACGGTGCTGGTGACCGGCGGAGCCGGATTTGTCGGCTCCCATCTGAGTCGTGCGATGATGAAAAACGGGAAGCGGGTGGTTGCGCTCGATCTGTTCGATGAGGATTACGATCCGTCGATCAAGCGGAGACGTGTCCGGACGCTTGTGCGGAACGAACGGTTCGGCCTGATTGAAGGAGATATCCGGGATGGAGACCTGCTCCGGAAGATTTTCGCTGAGGAGAAGATCGATATGGTCTACCATCTGGCCGCAAAGGTCGGCGTGCGCGAGTCGATCGATGCTGAGGCTCTCTACAACGACGTCAACGTCCGGGGAACGAAAATACTTCTCGATGCGATGGTCGATGCCGGAATTCCCCGACTCCTCTTCACCAGCTCTTCCTCGGTCTACGGTTCGGCCGCTTCCCTTCCATTTTCAGAGAAGGACGTTGTTGTCCCGATCAGCCCCTACGGTCGTTCCAAATTGCGGGGAGAAGAACTCTGCGGCGAATATCGGGAGACGTTCGGACTGGATGCGCGGATCGTCAGGCTCTTCACGCTCTACGGACCCGATGCGCGACCCGGGATGGCGTTCGAACAGTTCTTCGATGCCGGAACGCAGGGGAAACCGGTGGAGATATTCGGAGACGGAAGCGCCCGGCGTGACTTCACGTGGATCGGTGACGGAGTCAGGGGGATGATGATGATCGGCGGGCTGCCGGAGGCTCCTCCGGTCGTCAACATCGGTTCCGGTCGGACGGTCTCCATCGCTTCGCTGGTGGAGATGATTGCCGAAGAGATCGGAGTGGAGATTCGTGTGGAACATCTTCCGCCGAATCCTCTCGATCTGCCGGCGACCGAGGCGGACATTACGCTTGCGGGAAGGTTCGGATATGCTCCGGAGGTGTTTGTCCGCGAGGGAATCCGGCGGCATCTGGCGAGATTTTCGAATGCCGAATTTCGATTTGCGAATGAGGAATAATCTGCGATTTTCGAAGTGCGATTGTCGATTGGCGAAGGAGAGAGGGAAAGACCACAGATTGAACGGATCGGACGGATGTACGCAGTTCGGATCGGTCCACATCCGTTTCATCCGTCCGATTCGTGTACCATTCCCCCTTTCATCCGGCCTCCACAATTCATCAATCGGAAATTGAAAATCCCCGATCGCACTTCTCCGGTGCTGAGGGCAACCTGTTGCAGGGGGCAAAGTTCTTTGCCCCCTGCAGATCCGAATCCGCACTCATACACTCTCACACTCCCTGAACCCCCCGAACTGATTACATTTAACGTCATGGCAAACCGCGTACTCATCACCGGAGGGGCCGGATTTATCGGCTCTCATACCGCCGACCGGCTTCTCGAAGAGGGGTACGATGTCCGCATTCTCGATAGCCTGGATCCGAAGATCCATCCGGGGGGAGTGCCGGACTATCTCTCGCCGGAGTTCGAGTTGATGGTGGGGGATGTCCGGGATCGCGATGCGATGCGCCGGGCCTTGCAGGATGTCGACGCCGTTATCCATCTGGCCGCCTATCAGGACTATCTTCCCGATCTCTCCACCTTCTTCAGTACCAACGCCGTCTCCACCGCTCTGCTCTACGAGTTGATTGTGGAGGAGAATCTTCCCGTTGAAAACGTGATCGTCGCCTCCTCGCAGTTCGTACAGGGGGAAGGCCTCTACAGGGATTCCCGCGGAAACGTCGTCGCCCCCCGGTTCCGTTCGCGCGAGCAACTTGAACGGGGGGACTGGGAGCATCGGGATGAGGAGGGGGAGGTAATGCAATGGCTGCCGACTCCGGCAACACATGCGGCTCCACCGAATGCCTACGCACTGAGCAAACGGTCGCAGGAAGAACAGGGGATCGTCTTCGGCGAGCGCTACGGCATTCCCACGACCGTCCTCCGCTACTCCATCGTCCAGGGGGCGCGGCAGTCGTTTCACAACGCCTACTCCGGAGCCTGCCGCATCTTCAGTCTGGCCTATCATTTCGGAACGCCTCCGATCATCTACGAAGACGGGGAGCAGATGCGGGATTTCGTGAATGTTCACGATGTCGTCGATGCTCACCTCTGCGTGCTCGGCAGCGATGAGGCCAAAGGGAAGGTCTTCTGCGTCGGTGGAGGTCGTCCCTGTTCGATCAGGGAGTTCGACCGGATCGTCGCCCGCGAATTCGGACGCGAGGATATCGAGCCGTTGATCCCGGGAGAATTCCGCTTCGGCGACACCCGCAATGCCGTCTCCGATATCGGTCCGTTGGGGGAACTCGGCTGGCGACCGCAACGTTCGGTGGAGGATTCGGTTGCCGGGTACGTGTCGTATCTTCGTCGGCAGCAAGGACTGGAGAACATGATCGACCGGGCCAGAAGTCGGATGAAGGGACTGAACGTGATCGGCAACGCCCGGCGCGACGGCGAATAGAAAAGAAGAACCCCAACCTGAAAACCATTGAACAATTCAATTACTGAACAATT
>CAMLOB010000536.1 GCA_946481475.1 uncultured Chlorobiota bacterium
TCCAGACTTGTGGGAGAACAGGGAGAGATTGCAGACAAAGGGGCACTTTCCGGTTTCAGCGCAGAGGGAGATCTGAACGGGACCGGACTTGATGCAATGCAGACGATCCTCTACGGCGAAGGGGTCTGGAGCGATCTGGCCGGCATACACGACTATCAGATCGGTCTGCAGGGACGGTCCGACAGACTTCGGGGAGAGGCCGGAAACGACATCGGCTACGATTATTCGATCCTCTCCCTCTTCGCACAGGATGCGATTCCGGTCGGAAGCAAGTGGACGGTTCTGGGAAGTCTCCGGGCCGATCGACACTCCGACGCCGGGTTTCTTCTCTCCCCCCGCGGCTCGATCCGCTACGCCCTCTCCGACGGAGTCAGCATGCGTCTGATGGCCGGGCAGGGATTCAAGGGGGAGGCGACGTTCGACGAGGATTACCGGACGGTGATCGGCCGGGTGAACTGGCGTCCGAACCCGGAGGCCGGATTTGAACGGTCGTTCACGGTGAACTACGACATCACCTGGAACTGGGCCCCGTTCCGCACGGTGGCCGGAAGCGGAAACCTGAATTTCTACTACACGGGAATCGCCGACAAACTTCTGCCGAACGCCGACTCGCTGGCGGCGGGAACCCTTTTCTACGAAAACAGTGCCGATCCGGCCCGTCTTCTGGGACTGGAATGGCAGACGCGGGCAAGCATCGAGGGGGGATGGAGCGCATCGCTGGCCGTGGCGCTGATCGACTACCGGCTGATGACGACCGACGGAGAGTGGGAACGTCTCCCCTTCAGTCCGCAGGTCAACATCGACGGCGCGCTGACCTGGTACCGGGAGGATATCGGACTGACGATCGAGGGTTGGGGAAGCCTGATCGGTCCGCAACGGCTCCCCTACGAGATCAACGGAGAGACGACCTCCCCCGCTTACGGACTGGTGAACGGACGGATCGAGAAGAGCTTCGGCTCGTTCGCAGTCTTCGCCGGAGTCCTGAACCTGCTCGACGCCCGGCAGAGTAGCACGATGCCGCTGGTGCAGATCGGCCTGGAGGTGCCGGACGGTTCCATCGGATGGGGACCGGCTGAGGGGAGAGAGATGTTTCTGGGGGTGAGGATGCGGTTGGGGTGGGGACTGGAGTGAGGTCGTCGACAGATAATCGGAACAAGTGATACGGGAAGAGAGGAAGTGGTCGGCTGTCTGAAGACAGTTTCTCCGCTTCCTCTCTTTTCTTGTGTCTTATCAAGATTACAGATCCTGCAATACACGACAAGGCATCTCTATATTCGATGAATCCTGTCATGAGAGCAGGGGAAACAGTTAATGACCCCCTATCCACGATTATGTGCAGAGTCAGTTGATCAGCGTGAAGATCCGTTTAGGAAAAATCTCCACACCTTCCACAAACGTCCGACATCATAGCCACAGCTTCTGCCTACTTTTTTTCAAAAATCTCTACTGATTCATCAAAGTTGATTACTTCTTCAGAATCAGGACTAAAAATCCTTATTGGCACGACCTCCCCTTTCCAGCATGAAGGAGGAGTATAATCATGCTCTTTCCTTCCTATATCCTTATAATAGAATCTGCCATTGCTCCATACGTACGCAATGTACCTTTCTTTAACCATCATAGGATTTGAGGCATCTGACACACCTCTTCTTATCGTATCCAGGCGTTCGGAATAGTCTGTTTTCTGGAGAAAAATCAAGGCGAAATTCTCATACATATCGATTCTTTTATCAGACAAATACGCACAGGCATATCTATCAAGAGTGTCAAGTAAAACTGAAGCTAATAAGTCCTCATCACTATCAACAACGAAATAAACTGATGTCGGATGCTTTCTAACTGAAGCAAGCTCCGTGTACGAATACCTTGGATTAAGAGAGTCTCCCGGGTATGAGAAGACAACTACTTGCCGTATATTCGTTATAATAGATTCATTGTCATCGGAAGAACACCCTGCTATTGTCAAGGCAATACTTATTAGCGCCATCATCGTATATGACCCGGACTGTACACACCAAGTTGGATTATTCATAGCACCTCCTACGAAACGATCCGGCAAAACAATCGGTGTTGCCTGCATGTCATCTTCAATACCGGCCCCAACGATTGGCGATACTATATGAGGAGCACTGTCTACCCTCACCCTCATTGAAAGAAGCCCAATACGGCCGGGGCAAGAGGAATCGGGCATTCAGAGGGTTTGATGCGGTTCAGCGTGCGAATCGACGCCCCGAATATACGCCCGATTCCATCTCCCCTCAACAGCTATCGCTATATTGTCCGGGTTGAACAGAGAAGAGGATCGAAGGAGATGAGCGATGGAGAAGCTCAGCGAAAAAGAGCAAAGAGGAGGACAGGAAATGAGCAAGGGTGAAGAGCAAAGCAGACATTCTTCAGGGAACGGAACGAACCGGCTGGCAAACGAACGCTCCCCCTATCTGCAGCAGCATGCACACAACCCGGTCGACTGGTATCCGTGGGGTGAGGAGGCGTTCGAGAAAGCGCGGCGGGAGGAGAAACCGATCTTCCTCTCCATCGGCTATTCCACCTGCCACTGGTGCCATGTGATGGAACGGGAGTCGTTCGAGGACCGGGAGACCGCAGAGTTGATGAACGGACTCTTCGTCAACATCAAGGTGGACCGGGAGGAGCGGCCGGACGTCGATGCGATCTACATGACGGCCGCACAGGCCCTGACCGGACAAGGGGGCTGGCCCCTTTCGGCCTGGCTGACTCCCGACCTGAAGCCCTACTACGTCGGCACCTACTTCCCGCCGCAGCCGATGTACGGTCGCCCGAGCTTCCGGGACGCGCTGACGCAACTCCGAAAGGCGTGGGACGAGGAGCGGGAACGGGTCCTCCGCTCGTCTGAAGCGATTCTCGACGCCGTCCGCAAAGGCTCGGAGATCACCGATGAGGGACTGCCGGAAGTCGTCGGAGAGATGGAGTCGGACATCTACGGCAACATGGCCGATCTGGCGTTCGAGCGACTGAAGAAAACCTTCGACGAACGCCACGGCGGGTTCGGGTCGGCACCGAAGTTTCCCCGTCCGGTTCTCCTCGATTTTCTCCTCCGCTATCACCACCTCACCGGCGAGCGGGAAGCCCTCGACATGGTGGTTCTCACGCTGAAGCGGATGGCCTCCGGCGGACTCTACGATCATCTCGGCGGCGGCTTCGCCCGCTATTCGGTCGATGAGGAATGGCGCGTCCCCCACTTCGAGAAGATGCTCTACGATCAGGGACAGCTTCTCTCCCTCTACGCCGACGCTTACCGCGTGACGGGAGATGAAGAACTTGCAGAGACGATCCGCTCGACGGTGGCCTACCTGCGCCGTGATCTGCGTGACGAAAGCGGTGCCTTCCATGCCGCCGAGGATGCGGACAGCGAAGGGGAGGAGG
>CAMLOB010000537.1 GCA_946481475.1 uncultured Chlorobiota bacterium
CCGCAGGAGGCCCGGAGGATCGCGAGCGATCCGGTGCCGAGTCGAAGCGAAGAGGGACCGGAGTTGAATGGTGGGGGGTGCAAGAGTTGAATAGTCGGGAGTCAAGAGTCGGGAATTGTCGGTTATAGACCGGGATCTTTCAGCACTCTCTGACTCCCGACTCTTGACTCATACTCAACTACGACCGTGGCCTTCTCTTCTGGATCCCGAGCACCCGCACCCGTCCCTGTACCGAGAGAAGGGTTCTGTCCATCCGCTCGGCGATCTCATCGTAGGTAAGGGTTCCGTAGAGTTTGCGCAGCAGCTTGTCCTCCTTCGCAGTCCAGGGTTGGATCGGACTGCTGCGGGGACGGGATTCGGCAAGGCCGAGGTGTAGGGCACGGACGCGGATAGCACGAACGGAGCGGCCAAGTTTTCCGGCCAGGTCTCTGCCCCGAACTTTGCCGTATTCTTTCCGGAGAAGATCTTCCTCTTCCGGCAACCAGGGCCGGTGGTCGTGCTCCCGCTTCTTCGGCGGCGGCCCGAGCTTCAGCGTCTTGATCCGCGCGGTTACCGCTCCCGGCGTCCGGCCGAGCTTTTCGGCGATCTCTTCGGGCGTCAGTCTCTTATGGTGGCGACGAACGATCCGGTCTTCCTCGGGCGCCCACTTGCGAGGGGCTCCCTGTGTGTTCCGTGCTCCGGCAATGTTCAGGTCCTGCGCCCGCTTCTGCACCGAGTTTGTGCTCCGCCCCAGCATCCCGGCGATCTCCTTGACCGTCTTCCGCCGGTAGTGTTGCCGCATCAGCCGGTCCTCCTTCTCGGTCCAGAGTCGCGGCTCGATCTTCGGCGATCCCTTCTTCGGTGCCAGACCGAGTTTTATGGCGCGTCGCGACAGGGAGTCCTTGTCCCTTCCGATCAACGGGGCCATCTCTTCATAGGTCATCGTCCCGTAGAGTTTCCGCAACCGCTTGTCCTGCTCCGCCGTCCAGAGAGCATCCCGTTTGTACTTGCTCACCTCCGTTTCGTGCAGCTTCAGCTTCTTGGCCTTCGAACGAACCGACTTCTCCGTCCGCCCCATCTCCTTTGCTATCTCGCTCAGCATTTTCTTCGGATAGAGTCGGCGCAGAAGGGCGATGTCTTTTTCGGACCAGTGACGGGTGCGTATATAGGCTCCTCCGGAGAGTCCCAGACTCTTCGCCATCGCCACCACGGTGGCCGGCTTGCGGCCGACCTTCCGGGCGATGTCTTTCATGAGCATGGAGCCGTGATGTTTCCGGAGATAGTCCAGATCCTTCTTGCTCCAGCGGGTCGGCATCTCCTCCTTGCCGTAGCCGTTTCGCTTGGCGAAGATCAGGGCGCGGGAATGGGGGATGCCGAGACGGCGGGCGATCTCGGCACAACCGAGACTCTTCATGTTTTCGAGAATGAACTTCTTCTGCTCATCGGTGAGAACATCCTCCACCGTCATCTGTCCGCGGGACTCGGGACGGGGCTTCATACTTTTCTTGCGGTACTCCTCGATCCAGACCAGACCGATCTTCCGCGCCCTGTAGCTGACGGCTGCCCGAGAGCGGTTGAACATTTCGGCCAGTTCCCGCAACGGCACCGCACCGTACTTCTCCCGCAGCATTTCCAACTCCTCTTCGGTCCATTCAGTCGAGGTTTTCTCCGGAAGCCGATAGGGAAAATCCGGATCGCTGCGCCCCTTCTGGCGAAGCCCCTGTATTTCACCCGATACACTGGGGACGCTCCGGTCGAGCGCCTCGGCGATCTCCTCGACACTCTTCTTCAGGTGGTTCCTGACCAGATAGGCCCGTTCCTTTTTCGTCCAGGCCCGAAGCCAGTCGTTCCTGATCCCGGTGCGGGAGGCCTTGATCTTGACGGCATCCGGGGTCCGCCCCAGTTTGCGGGCTACCCATTCGGGACCTTTGGTCGGATAGTATTCGTGGAGAATGCGGAAGTCCTCGGTCGACCAGAGCTGGTGCTCGTTGAACGTGCCGGGCTTCGGCAGATCTGTGTTGACCCTTCGATTCCCCTGTCTGCCGGAAGGGAGCTTCCTCTTTGTGCGGGTTTTCATAGCCACGTCGTCGGGATTCTGTTCTGTCGGGTTCCGGTTTCGTATCCGCCGGGGAACCGGATGTCGCGGAGAACCGTTCTTCCGGTGAATTGCTATTTTCGCTCCGCTATATCGGCCGCATCAACGGATGATGAAACCCATGGTTAATATATCAATTGACCGGAAGCTGCACAGGGGAATTTCTTTTCCCCTCTTTCTTCTCGTCTCCCTAATGCTCCTCTCCTGCGAGTTCCGCGATCCGGGAGAAGGATACGACGGAGACTGGAGACCGGACCACGAGACGACACAGGGGGAGGGAAACGACGCTGAAGATAACACCGAGGGGAGTCGGGCGACCGGCTCTCTTCCGGATGAAGGAGAGGCTCTCCCCTACAAACGTCCGACCGACATCGCCGCCGACACCGCCGCGATGCAGGCAACCGACGGCAAGTGGAGCGAAATGAACGGGACGGTGAAGACCGACTACCGGGTCTACCGCAGCGGGGGAAAGATTGCGATGATCGTCGAGAAGACCGACAATTCCACCCGCAGCTATTATTATAATGACGGCACCCTGTTCTACTACAACGAGCAGGCCGACGACGGCTCGTTCGAACTAACCGTGGAGTTCGACGATTTCGGCGATGTTCGCGGAGCCCGGAAGACTGTGGGCGGAGAGCGGAGCTACACCGATCAGGAAGAGTTTGCCGCGATCGTTGAACATGCCGTCGAACTGAGACTGGCAAACGAAGAGGGGACGGAGTGAGGAGAGGGCTCCGCCGTTGCTCTGCGTTTTGGGACGAGATAGAGAACCGTATTATTTCCCTCCGTACCACATCAACACCATGATATGCCGCACAACATCAGGTATTTCCGAAGCCTCCTGAAACGGAGGCGGAGCGGAGAACCGCACAACTCGCCCGACCGAAAAGTTCGCATCGTCGACAAGACCTGTATGATCTTCTCGGTGATCATGCCTCTGACTACCATCCCCCAGATCCATCTGATCTACACCGAGAAACACGCCACCGGAGTCTCCCTGTTGATGTGGATCTTCTACTGTGTCGGCGTCATCCCCTTCCTCTTCTACGGCATCCTCCACAAGGAACGACAGTTGATTATCCTGAACACACTCTGGCTGATTGCGCAGATCATCATCATCATCGGAATTCTCAAGTATGGGTGAGAGAGTGCAGGAGTGGGAGAGTGTGTGAGTCCATCTTTGCCCCTGACTGCTGACTGCTCACGCAAAGGACGCAAAGAGCCAAGCCGCAAAGCTGAAAGCTCACTGCTCAAAGCTGATAGCTGACTGCTCAAAGCTCACTGCTCCTCCCGGCCCCCTCAAATCTCCCCCGCAGCTCCTG
>CAMLOB010000538.1 GCA_946481475.1 uncultured Chlorobiota bacterium
AATCACGCGAAACATACATCCACAACGCCTCCTCATACGCCCCGCCGAAATCGATTCGCGTCACGTCGTCGTAATCGAACTTCATCAGTCCGTCGATCCAGCAGGCTTCGGTTGATACTTCGTGAAGAAGACTGAAGTCCTCTTCAACCCGAACAATTCTCCCCACGCTGAATTTCGTGTCGCTGATGTAACCCCGGTGAACGGAAATCAAAGGATAATGCTTGTGGACCTGCTTCAGAAACGAGAAGTCCTCCAGATTCATCTGTTCAATCACAGTGCTATCCAGATACTCCGGGCCATAGCGATTGATCAGCACATACCTGGTCATATCATCTTGTTCCTCGGCAACTCTGTACCGGTCAATGTCTTCGATGGGAAGAACGGAATATCCGTCAAGATGGAAGCTCTCGTCCACGACCTGCATCACCAGAAAACGGGGGTTCACCTCCACCACGTACCTTCGATGGATGAGACCTGCTCGAACACGCATTCAACTTCAACAAGAGTATCCGTTCCGCACAAAGCCTGCAGTCGTTTGATGAAGATGTCTGTTGATTTCGCGTCCATCATTCAGCAGCAATCAGGTTATAAAGTCAGTCCACGAACTACAAGAGAAAGAAAATATCCCTTGGTGATTCTTTGTGCCCTTCGTGTCTTGGTGGTTCTTCCCTCACGGACAACACCTTTTGTTCACGCATCCCCATCTTCAGAATCACGCGAAACATACATCCACAACGCCTCCTCATACGCCCCGCCGAAATCGATCCGCGTGACGTCGTCGTACCGGTATCTTCCCCGCTCATCCATCCAGTCTCCGCTGACGTCGACTTTCCTCAGAGTAAAGGTCTTCTCCGAAATCGAAGAGACGGCACCTATCCAGCAGACCATGTCATCAATCCCCTCCTTGTGAACCGTGATCAGCGGCGCATGGTTGTGAATACTCTCCAGAAAGGAGAAGTCTTCCAGTTCCTCCGATGCAAACGGAGAGGAAGCAAGATAACCCTCCGGATACCGCCGCTCAAGGACGTAGCGGATCATCTCCCCCCGATCTTCCAGAACCCGATACCCGCCGACATCAGCCATACGGATGATGGAGTACCCGTTGAGCAAATACTCATCACTGATATTCTGCAGAAGCATAAACTCCTCGCTCACCTCAAGCGGGAAGCCGAGGAGGGTGAACCGGGTCATCGGGGAACGATCAACTTCGATGATCGCGCCGGTGCCGATCAGGGAGCCGAGGGTGCGGATGTAGTTTCGGTATCCGGTCATCAATTATTCTCTTCATTGGATTGCGGAGACAGGCAACGATTCCGCCGTCTCCATGTCCGACTCAACTCTTCTCTTTTCGTCTTTTCAAATGCTCTTCTATCTTTTTAATCAACTCCAGCTCTTCCAACAGACGCTGATACTCCGGCCCGGAGAGCTTCCCGGAACTCTTCATCTTTTCCAACCACACATCCAACGGCTGGCTATCATCAATAACTCTCTGAGCAAATTTCCGGATATCGGGGTCCTCCTGCAGGGCTGCTCGTGCCAGGAGTTCAGGGGCTTGATCGAAACGCCGTTTCGCAAGGATCGCTCCATACTTTCTCAACAGTGGACTCTCATTCTCAATCAATGAAGCGACCTCCGAAACGTCCAGCGAACCGTTTCGGTGCAGTGCCGTCAAGCCCTGCTTGTGAACTTCACCCCTATCGGTGTGAGTATCGACGAACTCTATTCCGCTCATCAACCGTTCTTCACCCGCATTGGAAAGGAGGAACATGGCGCGAACACGGATCACCTGGTTCACATCCTCAAGGGCATGGACGATATGAAGGAATTCACGCGCATACTCTCCATATGAGCAGATCATGAGCACATCCAGAGCATAATACCGCGCTGAAGGTTCTTCCAGTTCGGAGAGAACTGCGACCACGTCAGGCACCAGCGGCATCGCACTCTTTCCAAGCTCGGAAGCGATCCACAGCGCCGAGTTCCGGACCAACGGATTTGCGTGGGTTATCAACGGCCCCAGTGTCTCTGTCGGAAATCCTTTAAAGTATGCTTGCAGCAGATTGTAGGTACTTCCATCTTTGTCTGCCTGTTCAGGATTTGCAGCTAATTTTTCAATGAGTTGTTCTTCGTGTGATAAGTCTTGCATGATCTGATCAATGTTTTCTATTTGGATCTGCTACAATGCACACGCAGATACCGGAAGATGAATTCTCCACATCCCGATTCACTCCACGCACGGACAATAGGCACCCCCGACAATCTGAGGAGACGTATATACCGGAACACGGAATTCCGGCTCATCCCATATCACGACGATACTGTCCAGAGCCTCTGTGGTCCGGTTGTAGGGCTTTGTCGTAGAGAAGCTTTCGGGTGCTTTATTACCGAACCACATTTTTTTCGAGGTTGCGGCAGGGCTTTCTATCCTGTGCATCACCAGAGAATAGGACTTGAACCTTTCAAGGCTCTCACACAACAGGCTGTCCGGCTCAGCTTCCACCTTTGTCAGAATAGCGAGATAGTCTCCCGCAGCGTCCATTCCGACGACCACTGTGTACTCATTCACGATGGAGTTTGTCCAGAACAGCACCTGGATGTCGGATGCAGGACTCGGTGCAAGCTGACCGCTACGCGCACATGACATGAGAATCGAGCAACAGATCGCTATGTATATTCTACAAGGCACTTTTGCCGGACTGCTCATCATTGGCGCTTCGAATTATTCCGACATGGGAACACAAAAGATGCTTCCGCATCGAACTCAAGACTCCCTTCACTATAGTTGAAGTACCACAGAGAATGATGTTCGGGAGGCTGAAGTTCTTCCGGTAATCGGAACGTCAGATCCATCACTTTGCCGGGAACAAACAGACTGTCGATTCGTTCTCCCGTCACCAAGATTCTTATGGTGCCCCGGTAAAAATGACCATAGAGATCTTCCGGGACAGCTCTTGTTCGAGTGAAGACCAGTCTGTACCCTCCGGCATCCATTCTTTTTACACCGATTACCCACAATAGCCAATATTCGCTGTTGCTGCACTCTATGTCCCAGTCGATCAGTGAGTCCAGAGTTGCGATAAATCGCTCGTTATGCACCGACAGTTCAATTGACGCCACAGTCTCTTCGGTCTGGCTCAATAGCGGAGGACACACCCCCCACAATGCAGCGACGAGGCATACCATGCCTGCATACTTGTTCATCTCTGACTCTCTGTTATTACTATTCTCTTTTTTCCGATGAGTAGTCTCGCTACAGGAGGGAGCAAAACATGCTGAGATTACAACTAATAATCCGGAGGGTCAGCGACAACCCGCTACTCTTGATCCTACTGGATGTAGAACTCGGACCACTCCCGCTTCCGGTAAAGAAGTCCGAGT
>CAMLOB010000539.1 GCA_946481475.1 uncultured Chlorobiota bacterium
ACACCGCCAGCTTCTCCCCGTACGTTCAGGTGGAGGATCAGCTTGTGGAGGGGACCGGTGAGGCGTGGGGGGTGGAGTTGTTCGTGCAGAAGAAGGTCGGCGATTTCACCGGGTGGATCGGCTACACGCTTTCGGAGACAAGCCGGACGTTTGCCGATCTGAACGAGGGGAAGACCTTCCATCCCCGCTACGACCGGCGGCATGATCTGAAAGTGGTGCTGATGTATCAACTGGGCGAATCGTGGGATCTGGGGGCCACCTGGGTCTACGGAACCGGTCAGGCCTACACGGTACCGACCGGACAGTACATCCGGGTCGATCCGGAATATCCCTACTATCTCGACGACGAGTATCTCTCCTACTCGACCGATTATCGGTACACGACCCGGAACGAATATCGCATCCCCTCCTACCATCGGCTCGACGTCAACTTCGGCCACACGTTCACCTGGTTCGATCTCCCCTGGCGTCTCTCGCTGAACGTCTACAATGTCTATAACCGGCGGAATGTCTTCTCGTGGTATATCACACAGGATTATGATGATGAGACGGGGGAGTACGGTCCGGTGGTGAAGCAATTGACGTTGTTTCCGGTTATTCCTACGGTGGGGGTGAGTTTTGAGTTTTGAGGGAGAGGGGGGAGCGGTGAGCTATGAGCCGTGAGCTGTCAGCTATGAGCCGTGAGCTATCAGCTATCAGCCGTGAGCAGTCGGCTGTGAGTAATGAGGGGTGAGGTGTGAGCGGTCAGTAGTCAGGGGTGAGGCGGGGCCAATCGTTATTTGAATTTCGAAAATCTGGTCAGCCGTGAAGGGTGGGAGATTCGACAATCGTCATTCGAAAATCGTGTGTGAGAGGGGAGCGAAGATGAGTTGTTTCAGTCAGCAGGTTTTACAAGCGTTTATGAAGTTGAAGTATATACGAAACAGTGGACCCGTCGTGTTGGCGGCGTTGGTTGTAGTGTTGGGGGGAATTGTCTGGAGCGGGTGCGAGGAGACGTTGAGCGGGGCGGATGTGAAGCTTCCCTACCGGGAAGAACTTGTGGTGCAGGGATTCCTGACGGCGGATGGGACCTCCGATACCCTTCTGATCCAGCGCACCCTGCCGCCTCTTGAAAAGTGGTCGCTTGCAAAGGCGGCCGTCACCGACGCGACGGCATCGATTACCGTCGACGGAACGGAGTATCCGCTGACGCACGTCGGCACCGGGCAGTATCATGCCGTCGGACTGAGGCCGGAGGTGGGAAAGACCTACCTCCTGAACGTCCGGTGGAAAAATCTGAGCGTGGAGGGGAGGGCGACGATCCCCCCCGGGCCGGAGCTGATCGGACTGACGATGGATACGGTGGAAGGGGGCTGCAATTACTATTACGGCAATGACGAAGAGGAATTCCTGGTCGATGAAATGCGGATCCGGCTTGCATATGTACAGCGTGGTGCCGGTCTCTACAGTGCCCGGCTCGGTCTCAGCTATTCCTATAACGGAGGCCCCCCCTACAGGGAAGAAGGGTTCAGCTATTTCCTCCACGACATTGACTCGTCCGGCTCAACAAGTCAGGCCACAGTCTACAGTCGCTGTCTGTTTCAGGAGGATCCGGGGGATCTGGAGATCGACACGTTCTTTGTCGGTATGACCGCCTATGAGGAGGCTTTCACTTCCTATTTCGACACCCGCTATAACGGCAGCGACGACGATCTCTTCTTCGGTCCGAGCGGCGGGCAACCGATCTGGAACGTCAAGGGGAACGGGTTCGGATGGTTCTTCGGGAGGACGATGCGGGAGGATACGATTGTAGCGGAGTAGTGGGGGGGAGTCAAGAGTCAAGAATCGAGAGTCGGGAGTGGAGAGAGGTGGCATCGTTCAGTGGTTGATCGTTGAATGGTTGCAAGCAGGTAGCCGCCGGATTCATTCCGGCGTCGGGAGTCCCGGAGGAAGACGGGCCGACTCCAGGCATTCTCGAAGCGCAGAGGATACGGGGAAGGACTTCGTGGCCCTTTGTGCTTTTGTGCTTGCTCCTGCCGCAAGGGCATGAAAGAGTAGAGGAAAACGGATGATCCCGCTTTGCCTGTCAAGTCCGGCAACTCGTTCGGAGGCAAGTGTGTATTCTTCGGTGGAAGGGAAAAGGGCATAAAAAAAGGAGACACGTCCCCATAAACGCGTCTCCTCTAGTAATCGGCTCCAGTGGTGTCCAACTCCATGCAGTATCACCGAAGCACTACCAATAATGTGGTGGGTGTCCAGACCACCAGTGAACACAAAGGTATGTTCGCCCCATAACAGAATCGGGCTTCAGGCATAACAGTTCGGGAAAAACTTTCCTCTCCGACATTTTTTTCCTGTTTTTCGCTGTTTCGGGATCAAATTTCTCCTCTTTTCGTCTTGATTCCGGCAATCAAGCCTCTGCACAGGGTCCTTATGCAGGGGATTCTCCACCAGTCCTTCTGTGATGTTGTTATGCCGCATTCGCCGTTTGTCGAATCCGGAGTCGGTTCCGACCGGAAGACCGGATTGCGCGAAATCGCTTCGAAGATTGCCGCTGAATTTCGTGATGATCCCCGAATCGAGGGGATGGCCATCGTCGGATCGGTGGCCCGGGGGAGTGTCGACCGGGTGTCGGACATCGATCTGATGCTCTATCTGCGGGGGGAGTTCTCGCAGGAGGAGATCGACCGGGAGAACCGTAAAGCGGTCGATTCCGGAGGAAATATCTACGGCGGGACGCCCGAAGAAGGGTTCGGCCTCTGGCGGTGTGTTGACGGGGTAAAGGTCGATCTCGGGTTCAACATGATTCGGAAGATCGACGAACTGATCGATGAGGTGCTGGTGAACCATTCCCTTGAGAACGACTACCACCTGATTGCCGACGGAATCCTCCGCTCGGCGACGTTGAAGGATGAGGGGTTGATCGAGGGATGGAAAACCCGGATGAGCGATTTCCCGGACGGACTGGCCCGGAAGATGGTCGAATCGAATCTCCGCCTCCCCCCCTTCTGGATCAGCCGCGACATGTGCGCCGGACGAAACGAGCCGGTCTGGTTTCCCGAACTCCTTCTGGATCACGTCCGCCGGATGCTCTGGGTCCTCTGCGGACTCAACCGCCGGTTCTATCCGGGAAAGCTGAAAGGCTTCGATTACGTTGCCGGAACGCTCGCAATTGCTCCGAAAAATTTCCGGGAACGGACCGCCTCCCTCTTCAGCGAACGACCTGAATCGGCCCTTGACATTCTCCGGAACCTTGTTCAGGACCTCTACGACCTCGTCGACCGGAAAATGCCGGAGGTCGATACGGCAAAGGCGCGGGAGTGGTTTGCGGGGGAGGTGGTGTGTCGGGGATAGACAAGCGGGACAGGGGTAGAAAGGATATGAAGGGA
>CAMLOB010000540.1 GCA_946481475.1 uncultured Chlorobiota bacterium
CCCGTCTCACCATTGATGCTGGTGACAACGCTCGATCCCAGCAGATCCGCGTCGATTCGTCCCTGCGCGTCGGTCGTCACGATCATGTTCGGACCGACCGAATCACCTGTTCCGATGGTAAAGCCGACAAGGGCTTCGGCGTGGGCGGCAAGATCTGCGGTCATGGCGCTGGGGACTTCACCGATCATGATGCGGGGGGAAAGCTCCGCTCCACCGTCGATCGCAATGCCGATCTCGTAGTCCATTCCGGCCTCGACATCCAGATCACTGTTGTCGCCGATCATCGTCGAGAAAACGCCGCCGATCGTTGTGACGACATCGGTCTCGGTGGCCACAACGGTGTTCGTTCCGGCCTCGAACACGTTGATCGTCAGCGAATGCTGTCCGTCGGCCACCGCCTCGTTCGACGTTCCGGTGGTCAGCCGCCCCTGCAGCGAGAACGCTCCGTCGACATTCGCCTCCTGGGCGAGAAGCGACGTGCCGAGCAGTCCCATGCAGAATGCGTAAAGTGTGGATTGAAGTACCCTTCTCATTGGAAAACCTCCTTGCGTATTGTTTCCTGTCAGAATTTTCTGTTCTCTGTTCCTCCGTCCGGCAGAATCGTTCGGGGAGGAAAAGTGCGGATTGATTCCCGCAGTTCCGGAGAGCGAACTTAGCCGTGGCGGTATCAAGATCCCGTCAACGTGAGGGTAAAGGGAGTGTAAATTCTGGATGGAGGATGCGGCGGATAGAGCTCCATCTGTTGGACCTGATAGCGGTGTGGTTTCTTTGTGTCTGCTGCGGTGGATGGTAAAACAACCCCGAACACACAAAGGACACAAAGAAGCCGCAAAGTCTACGGCTCCGGCCGTATATTCGCTCCCCTTATGTCCGAACTCACGATTCTCTATCAGGATGATCACATCATCGCGGTCGACAAGCCGAGCGGTTTGCTTGTCCATCCGTCGGCGGAGGCGGCAGATCGCCGGACCTGTCTATCGATTCTTCGCGACCAGCTCGGGCGCTACGTCTATCCGCTTCACCGGCTGGACCGGGGAACTTCCGGCATTCTGCTGATGGGACTGGACGGGGAGATCGCACGGCTGATGCAGGGGGCGTTTGCCCGGCGGGAGATCGACAAGACCTATCTGGCGGTCGTCCGCGGGTGGACGGATGAGGGGGGAGTGCTGGATCGTCCGCTCCGGAAGACCGGAGGGGAGAAGGAGACGGCCGTCACACATTACCGTACGCTTGCCCACGGGCGACTCCCCTATCCGGTCGGAAAGTATCCGGAGGCCCGCTACTCGCTGGTCAGCGCCCATCCGGTGACCGGACGCCGTCACCAGATACGGCGCCACTTCTCCAATGCCGACCATCCGATCGTAGGGGATGCCGTCCACGGCGACGGCAAGCATAACCGGTTGTTCCGCAGCCTCTTCAACTGTTATCATCTTCTGCTCCATGCCTCGGCTATCGGGTTTGATCATCCGCTTCTGCGCAAAAGAATACGCCTGATGACTCCTCCCCACAGGGATTTCCTGGAGATCTGTTCGAGGATGGGATGGCGTGCATCGCTTGAGACCATTGAGAACAGCGGGGGTACAGGGATATGAGGAGGACGAAAATTTCCGGCAAGTCCGTTGCGGCAACGGCCCGATTTGCGTACGTTGCTGTTCCGACAAATACTGCATCCACAGAATATCTATGGGACAAGTACTCAAGCAGCGATTGAAGCAGAAAAAGTTCAGAAGCCCTCGTCACGAGGTTGCCCTGAATCTTATCCTGGCGACGAACTTTCTCCGCAAGACGATCGACGAGATCTGTGGGGAATTCGGCATCACCAATCAGCAATACAACATTCTTCGCATTCTGCGGGGCGTTCATCCGGAAGGACATCGCTGCGCGGAGATTCGCGAACGTATGCTGGACCGGGCTCCGGACATCACGCGGCGACTGGATTCGCTGGAGGAGATGGGACTGGTCAAACGCCGCCGTTCGTCCGAAGATCGTCGGGCGGTCATGTCCTACATCACCCAGCGTGGAATGACCCTGCTCGAGGAGATGGATCCCTATCTCAATCAGGTTGACGACAAGGTGTCGGAACGACTCTCGCTGAAGGAGTGCCGGGAGCTGTCGGCCCTTTGCGAGAAGTTGTACGGGGAAGAGGAGTGAGAGAGTTTGTGGGTGAGGAAGTGTAGGAGTGGAGAGTTTATAGAGTTCGTAGAGTGAGGAGAGTTACCCTTTCGTCAGGCGCATGCCGAGACGGGCGGCGAGAGATTTCAGGGCGAGCCTCCCCTTCTTTCCCAGATTCCCCGGTCCCTTGCGGAGTCTGTGAAGCTCCACTTCGTTGTAGAGGCGACGCAGAGCATAGTCGTAGTAGCGTCGCGGATACGTCCGTTCGAAGTCGAGGTCCCGGTCGGTGGAATGTTCCCAGGCCGGTGCGGTGGTCAGCCGGTCGCGTACCGTCTCGTGGAGCGGAGTGCCGGTGATCGGATAGGCGGTGGTGATCGTGTAGTAGTCCGGATCCGAAAGCTTCAGATGCTCGATCGTCGCCACGATATCTTCCTCGGTCTCTCCCGGATATCCCACCATGATGAATGTCCCGGTCTGAAGTCCGCGCCGTTTGCTCAGACCGATCATCTCCCGTACCCGCTCCACGGTCACCCGGCGATCCATCGCATCCAGCACGTTCTGCGATCCGCTTTCGGCTCCGATCCAGATACGGTAACAGCCGGAGCGGACCAGCAGGTCGACCATCTCTTCGTTCATTCTGTCGGCTCTGGAGATGCATTCATAGGGGATGATCGCATCCCTGCGGGTCACCTCCTCGGCAAAGGCCCGCATCCATTTCGGACTGATCGTGAAGACATCGTCGACGAACCAGAGCGTGTCCGGGGCGTAGCGCTCGCGGATGCCGATCATCTCATCGACCACAACGGACGGAGAGCGGCGCCGGTAGCTGTTGCCGTAGACCGCCCGGCTGCACCAGCGGCAGGTGTAGGGGCAACCCCGCATCGTATTGATCGAAACTGCGTTTGTGCCGTGGCGTTCCTTCCAGGCCGAAAGGTAGTTCTCCAGTCTGATCGCGTCGCGGGCCGGAGAGGGAAGAAGATCCACCTCCCGCATCAGTTCACGCCCCCCCGTTCTGACGACTCTTCTCTCTTTCTCCCCATCGCGAAAAGCGATTCCCCTGACTTCCGACAGATCGTTTCCCTCACGCCAGGCCGCAAGCAGCTCGGTCATCGTCTCCTCCCCCTCATTGCCCCAGCGCCAGCGCGGCGGGCGGCTGCGCGGGCGGCCGATCTGCTTCCGGCCGCCGGCGGCGACCGTTCAGCACGCGGCCGATCACCGTATAGCGCACCAGCAGGTGATAGCTGAGCAGCATAATC
>CAMLOB010000541.1 GCA_946481475.1 uncultured Chlorobiota bacterium
TTTCCCCCGCCGATCGTGGCTGCCGAACCTGAAGCGATGTTTTCAGCTCCGCCGCCGATTATCGCAGCAGGACCCGATGCGATGTTCCCGTCCCCACCGCCGATCGTTGCAGCGACACCCGAAGCGGTGTTCCCGGTCCCTCCACCCAGCGTCGCATACTCACCCGAGGCCACCTGCGTTGCCGCACTGCGGGACCGTTGCCAGTCGATCGCGTCATCTCCTCGCACATCTCCCCCGCTGTCCCGTTGAAGACTCCCGTTCGTGTTCAGGATCAGCGAATTGTTCACTCCTCCGTTGACGTAAAAATGCAAGGCCGTCGAATCGAGCGTCCCCAGAAAATCGGTTCCGGCGGTCGTGCCGCCGTTCCCCCCCAACAGCCAGGGGCCGGCCGTCCCCTGCGGCACCAGGAGGAACTGCGCCGAGTCGCTCCCCAGGTCCGGAATCGTCAGCGTCACGTTCTGTCCGAGCGAGTCCGGAGACCGGATCGCCATCGTGTTCACCGTGCCGTCGGAACCGTTATCGTCGAGGATGATCCGTTCGGCACGGACATCCCGGTCCTGGGAGAGTGCGGGGAGGCTCACGGCCACCGTAAGCATCAGGATCCGGAGGATGTGACGCGGGACAAACGGGATAGACAGGTTTTTCATCGGTGTTCGTTGGAATTGGATAGTGCGCATGTCGGGGAGAGAGCAGAGTGGCGTCACTGTGGGTCATCAACATTCATCATTCATCGACACGGAGCAGGTCCGCCTGAAGAATCGTCGAAACCGGCAGTCGGGTACGCTTTTCCGGAACCGACCCGACAGGCGGTTCAGAAAACCCTTCGCCTCTCATTACCTTTATGGATTCAATCTCCATGGATGTATTCAATCGGGGACGAGACCCCGTTGATTCAAACGGAATTGAGTCAACCAGAGTTGAGTCAAACGGAACTGCGTCAAACGAATCGGATTGCAATCAGGCCGGGACCGACATCATGCACTCAATGCGACTGCCAATTTACAAAATCAATGTGGAGGAGCTTCGGACGATGACGAAGCCGGAGCGGGGGGAGGCCGTTTCCCGCAAGGTCGGAAGCAAGCTCTGCCACAGGATTCCCCGCTGGGCGTTCGAGAACGGAGAAGAGATGCGGGAGACGCTCTTGCTGCTGATCGGGGACATGCGAGAACGGCTTCATGAGGAGGGGGTACACGGAGAACTTGTCGATCATCCGAATGCATCAAGCATTCCAACCCGTTCACGCAGAGACGCAACATACCTTGCCGCCCTGATCACCTACGTGATCCCGTTTGTTGAAGAACCGGAGGAGCAGTTCCGGCTGGTCGATGAGGGGATCGACTGGGCGCGGGTGGCAGGGGACACACTGCAGGAGGGAATTCTGTACTACACCCGGGCGGGGATACACATCATGGTCCATCGCTCCGCCGAGATCATCACCAACTACCGCCTCGGAATCGATGCGGCCGTCCGGGGAGACCACCCCCCGCTTGAACTCTCTCTTCGCTCCGCGCTGATCGACTGGATTCTGTCGCAGAGTCGTGCGGAGGGGATCGAGGAGGATATTGCCCGCATCTCCGACATTGCCGACGAGATACCGGACCCTGAGGAGAGAGGATACTATCGCTCACTTGCGCTCCGGTTCCGGGGATCCGTACGGCTGATTCACGACGATCTCTCCGGCGGGATCACTCTGCTGCAGAAGGCCCGCACCGAATTGATCGACGAGTCCCGCTATCCGCACGAGATCGGCCCGATCCTCTTCAAACTGGCCGGTGCCTACAACGCCCTCGGTCAGACGCAGCGGGCAATCGATCTGCTTCTGGACATGGTGGAGATCAGCATCGGGAATGAAGAACTGGTCCCGGCGATTCACGCCTACGCCCGCATCGGCGAACTCCATCTGCAGATCGGTGAGATCGAACGTTCGCAGGAAGCCTTCACGCTCGCCGAACGGTATCTCTCCCTCGTCTCCCTGAACGACGCCGAGCACATCGTCCGGATGCGCAGGTTGCCCCTCTATCTGAAAACGGGAGAGTATGAAGAAGGGATTGCCCTGGCCCTGCAGCTCGTCCGGTATTTCCGGAACGCCCCCCGTACATGCCACAAGATCCTGCATACCCTCGGGATGCTGCAGGAAGGGGCGGGAGACCTGGAGAGTGCCGAGGAAAGCCTTCGCAGAGGATACGAGATGGTGGAAGGTCAGGGAGATCGGAGGATCGGCATCGGATACGCTCTTGCCCGCGTTATGCGTGCCCGGGGAAAGGGGGAGGATGCCCGACTCCTGTTGCTCGGTCTGGTCGAGACCGACGCCCCGATTCATACCGACAGCAAGAATCTGGTCGACTGCCTTGATTTGCTTGCCGCCATTGAAGAGGAGCGAAAGGACTATCCGGCCGCCGTCGCCCACCTGAGGAGAGGGGGAGAGTTGCGGAGTGAGATCGAGCGGACCGAGCGGGAAGCGTTGCGCAGGAACGCACAGATCTCCGCAGACCTCCGGATTCAGGAGAGTGAGAAAGGGATGGAGCGGATCGTTCGTCACCGGGCCGAACTGGAACTTGCCGAAGTCCTCACCGGCCTGCAGAAATCGTACGGCTCGCTCGCCCGCATCGAGAAGAAGATCGTCGACGGACTCGACTGGCTCCCCACCGGAGAGATCAGGCGGGTGGTAACCCTGCTCAAGGAGGCGATCACCGAACCCGAAGCCGAGGGGGCCATCTCCACCGTCTCGGCGGAGTTCAACGCCCTCGGACAACTGACCGGAGTCGACCAGAGCTTCTTCGACAACCTCGACGAACGCCGGCCGAACCTGACGACCTCACAGAAGCAACTCTGCGGCATGATCCGCGCCGGACTCCAGACCCCGGAAATCGCCGGCCTGCTGGAGATCACCCACAACGCCGTCTGGAAAAAGCGGAAGCGGTTGCGGAAGAAGATGAACCTCGAAGAAGATGAAAATCTTGAGGAGGTGATTGGGGGGATTGTGTGAGATACCTCTAGCTCCAGCAACGGCCCCTTGCAGAGACACCGCCACGGTAGCCGCAACCTTCACGGTTGCGGCGGGACCGGGATACCATTGGTCCGAAAGACGAGATCTTCCCACGTCCCGTAGCGGTCGTTGTGAAAGGTCCACTCCTCGGTCACTTCGTAGACGTTCCGCGCTGGGTCGTCGTAATCGATCAGGATCAGATCTCACTCCCGGCTCTGTGTTCGGACCGAGTGGGGATGGTTAATAAATATAATTTCGAAAGTGAGTTACTGTGCTTGGAGCCGTGGATCTCGGCAATGCAAGCGCCAGGAATTGCCGGTTCTCAAGAACACAAATCGAGGATCGTTAGCAACGAGGTGAAATCGTAGATCCTCTGTTGAT
>CAMLOB010000542.1 GCA_946481475.1 uncultured Chlorobiota bacterium
CCGATACCAATACGTCCGATCTGAAGAACAACTACGGTCCGGTGCGCGTGACGCTCCGGGGAGAGGAGATCGACAGCGGCACGATGTTCCTGGGGTCGCTTATCGGCGATCACGGCAAGACCGGCATCAACACGATGCTGAATACCGGGACGGTGATCGGACCGTTCGCCAATATCTTCGGCGGCGGATTTCCGCCGAAGGAGATCGGCCCCTTCTCGTGGTGCAACGCGTCGGAGGTCATCCCCTATCGACTGGAGAAGGGGCTGGAACTTGCCGCGCGGGTGATGGAGCGCAGGGGAGTGCGGCTCTCGCAGGAGGAACGGGATATGCTGACGTATCTGTACCGGGCCGAGCATGGGGAGGATCAGCCGTGAAGCAGTTGATGAGCGTGACCCGAACCGGATGAAGTCTTCCCGCACCACATGGCTCCCGATTCTTCCGGCGGCTCTTCTCTTTCTTCCGCTTCTTGCATGGCCGGGGGGACCCGATCAGTCGATCTATCTTGTCGCGGGAAAAATTCTTGCCGAGGGGGGAGTCTACTATCGGGATGTCGCCGACGTGAAGCCCCCGGCCGTTCCGTTCCTGTTTGCCGCCGCTCAGGCCATCTTCGGTGAAGGGATACTTTGGGTTCGGTTGCTTGAATATGTTCTTCAACTGTCGATCCTTTTTCTCCTTTCGTACAGTCTGCGCCGGATCGGCGAGAGTCCCCGGACGGTGTTTGCCGTCGCAAGTATCTACGCTTTGCTCTACATGTCGCTCGGTCCGGACGGAACGCCGCAGCCGGAAAGTTTTGTCGGTCTGCTTCTGCTGCCGATGATGTTCCTGCAGGTCCGACGGCGTACACGTGGGGGGGCGCTTTCGCTCGGTCTGCTGGGGGGGATTCTCTTTCTCCTCAAGTTCTCATTCGCGGCCGTTATTGCAGGAGCGATCCTTGCCGAGTTCGTTCTCTTCAATGCAGACGGTCTGCGTCGGAAGATTGAACGGAGTCTGCTGCTGACGGCATCGGGCGGGGGTGTGATTCTGCTGTTCTTTCTTCTCCTTTCGTTGACCGATACGTTCTCCGGGTGGGAGTTGATGTCGGGATGGATTCGGGGACGGCTGCTTCATTCGCTTGCCGGGGAGAATCCCGTCTCGCTTGTCCTCCGCCAGACCGGTTTTTATCTGGGTTACGGATTCACGATAACGATGCTTGTCGGAACGATTATCGCCGTAATCGGAACGTTCCGGAGAGGGGAAGACGCTTCCGGGAGGGAGAAGAGTGAACCGGTTATTCAATGGCGCAGACTCGGGGCGATACATTTCTTCTTTCTCTTCGCAAGCGCTTTGGTCGAGCTGATGTTCGTCCCCTACCAGTTCAGCCGCGTCTTCATTCCGGCTGCTCTGCTGACCGGACCTCTGGCGGTCGGTGTGTGGAATCGGCGGCGGGAACTTGCGCAGGGGGCCTATGGTTACGGAATGCTCACGTTGCTGCTCGGGCTTGCATTGCTCTTCAGTCCTCTTCCGAAATATCTCAGCGAAGTCTGGCGCGGTCTCTCGTGGCGGTTTTCCGAAAGCGTTTCGCCGGGAGATTCCTTCAACCGGAATGCCGATCCGAGGTGGGAAGAAGTCGTGGCGATTGCCGATACGATCCGTGCCCGGTCAACCGGAGATCGGGAGGTCTATGCCGTCTCCGATATCGCCGCCTTCTTTTATGAAGAGCTTCACACCACTCCCTCCTTTGGTATCTTGCACGGTCACTACCTGATCGCCTCGTTTACGCCGGAGGGTCTCGAAGAGGAATTCATGGGTTATCTGCGGGAGAAGAGACCGGAGTTCCTTATACTGGAACGGGAGGATGCCGGGGCGGCCGGTATCGTCGGGGCGGCATCCACCGTCGATGCGCTCGACGGAATTCCGGGATTCAAGGGGCTTCTTGCCGAGCGGTACGATGAACTTCTCCGCACTGAATTCTTTCTTCTGTATCAGCGGAGATGAAGAGGGGGACAGAGAAAGGAAATGTGCGGAAAGAAGGACCCCCTCACCCCGGCGATCTGTCCGGACGGATAAAACAGGACATCAGTCAAGAGTATATATCACGACAATAAAGGTAATTGACGAGGTTGCAATGAGCATGACATCAACGCGGATCGTTTCGGCGGTTGTTGCCGGACTTCTTTTCAGCGGATTTCTCTTTATCGGATGCGGTTCCGGCCGGACCAGCATCGAAGGATATGACGATGCGGCTCTCTCCGGCAAACGGCTGTTCGTTCTGACGCCGGACGAGGGGGAAATCTTCTTCACCGACGACGGAGCTTTTGCCTTCTCGCGGGGCATCGCCGCGCTGAACGCCCGGGAGAGGGTGATCAACGAGTTCCAGACGCAGTTCCGCGACCGGCTGGATAACCTGCTCGATTCCAATCTCGTGGTCACCTATCGCAGCCAGTCGGTCGGGGCCATCCATCCGCTGGATGCCACGAATGATTTCACCGGTGAGGCGGGGAGCTGGGACTGGACGACGATCGATGCGGCCAGGAAGGAAGGGGCGATCGACTATCTGCTGGTGCTCCAGCGGGTCGGCTTCGAGAATCAGGTGCCCGGAGACAGCGTCGGCAGGGGGAAGGAGACCGTGACGGTCGATTTCGTTCTGATCGATCCGGTCAAGCGGTCGGTGATGACCCGGAATCAGGTCTCCGCATCGGTAAAGGATCCGCGGGAAGTCAGGGATACCTACATCAAGCTCGTCAAAGAACTGGCTTCGAAAATGCCCTTCTATGTGAAGGAGAACTGAACCTATCGCACGCCGCGTCGAATCCATGGCAGAGTTGCATGATCGAAGCCCCCGCAGAGGTTATCTCCTTGCCCTGAAAGTTCTCGTCGCTCTGATGTTGATCCTTCAGGTCGGCCTCATCTTCCGTGCCGACAAGGTCATGCTCTCAAGGCCGTATTTCGAGGATACGTTCTACGCCATGAGCGTCTCCCGCTGGCTGGCCGAGGGGGAAGGCTTCAGCGTGGACGGCATCCATCCGACGAACGGGGTTCAGCCTCTTGTTTGCCTTCTGTACACGCCGCTGTTTGCGGCGAGCGGCGGAGACCTTTATCTGGCCCTTCGCCTGACGCTCCTGTTGCAGGTTGCCCTCTTCTGCTTTGCGGCCTGGGGAGGAGCCCGTTTCCTCGTCGCATCTTCACGCAGAGAAAAGGATCAAAGGCTGATCTTCTGGCTCGCCTTTGCCCTCCTCTATGTCAACTATGCCCTTTCCATTCAGTTCCTTAACGGACTGGAGACCGGGCTGACCGTCGGGTTGGCTTTTCTGACGCTCGGCCTGTTCAACCGGCTGGAAGAGCGGGAGGAGGAGCGTGTCGTTCCCTATTTCGGACTC
>CAMLOB010000543.1 GCA_946481475.1 uncultured Chlorobiota bacterium
TGAGGACCGGCATTCATGCCGATGATGTTATACCGATGTGTTGAGGATTCCGCCCCCTCCGTGTAGGAGGGCTGTCCCTCACCCTTCGGCAACAGGACAATCTCCGCGCTCGCCACCTGGTTCTTGCCGAACTCCATACTCCGGCCGTTGATAACGCTGCCGTCCTCGGCATTCAAGAGAAAATTCGTGCACATGTTCGGGACTCTCCTTTTGCTTTGTTAACAGGTACGGGATTATGAATGACGATATGATGCTGGGCGGACAGTCCCCTCTCCCTCCTGCATCTCTCCCGAAGACCGGTTCGGACGGAACCGCGGTATGACTTACCGCTCCGGATACTCTCCCGGCTATACGGTCGGGGCGACCGACGAACCGAGGCGGATACTTCCGGGATACGGCAGAGCACTGATACGGGATCGAACGGATCGGGAGGTTCCCCCTTCCACGAATTCACTCGGGAACGTTCTTCCTGCCGACCGGGTCGGACAAGAACGGTGTTGACGATACTGAGGAATATGACGGGTTTCAGGGAATCCGGCCATCCGGAGATACGAAAGAATTGACCACACACATATCGTTTGAACGCCTGTAAACTACGACCTTCCCCGGTAACCGCGCAAGGGTCTCCATCAAAAGATTAGCTGCCTCCATACGAGGTCGGTATCATACCGGTGGAGAGGGGTGCCCCGACAGGCTCCCTGAGATCGGTCTTCCGGACTGCGCCGGTCCTCCCGGGGCACTTCTCCTCGTAGTCGTGCGTAGTGGGCTGTTGTGTCGACTCCAAGAGGGTGTCTTAAAAGTCTCGAATTGCAGAAGTCTCTGTTGCTTCGCGTAGTACGTGGCGCCCTTTGTGCCCGCACGCCACGGCGCATCAAAGACCGCGGCGGATGGTGATTCCGATTCTTACCACCAAGACACCAGGGGGACGAAGAATCACCAAGTGGTAGAGGATTTCCCCGATGCTTGTCTGTGACTGCTCAGACCACAGGAGCATACAGGCTACGTTCAGGAAGCCCTCTAATGCAGGTTGATCCACCCGTCGGTTCCGCTTCCGTCGCTGTCGCCGACAAATGCCTGAACCTTGTCGGTGCCGGAATCATACCGGAGTGTGCCGAACGGAACTGCCGTGTCGGCACCGCCGACAGTGGCATCGAGAATGCCGTCATCATTCGTGTCCGGATTTCCGAGAACCGTACCGAAGGTGCTGCCGGTCTTCACAAGCTTCTCGGCGGCATCCACCTGCAACCCGTCCGACCAGCTCATCACGCCGCCGGTGGTGCTCGAAAGCAGGTATCCGTCGGCAACGGGTGGGGCACCGGGAAGCGTGTAGAGGATATCGGCGGTCTGCGAACCGGCCCGGAAGGCCGAGTAGTTCGTGCCGGCTGCCGAAGGTTCGGCAAAGCGGAGTTCGCCTGCCGTTCCGCTGTTGGAAAGAAGAAGATTGCCGTCATGGATTTCAAGTTTTTCCGTGGGAGTGTTCACACCCAGTCCGAGATCTCCCGCCGGGGCAAGGAACATGCCGGTCCCCTCGGTCAGCAGCGAGTCGGTGAAGAAGCGGTAGCCGTTCTCGAAGCGGGCGCTGAACTCGTGGCTGCGTGCAGGCTCCATGGAATCGGAGGAGGACCTGTCGCCGATCAGAAACGCACCGGTGCGGTTCCGCGTGTACAGACGACTTCCGATAGCCGTCGCGTAGTCGGCGGTGGCGAGGATATCGGAGCCGATGGCGACGGCATATTTCCCTTCAACCCAGAGGTTCGTCCCGATCGCAATCGATAAGGAATCCAGTATCACGACACGTTCCCCGATCGCGACCGCCGCATACGCCCCCGCGTGTGCCTTCTTCCCCCCGGCGAAGGCCCCCTCCCCCAGAGCGGAGCTGCTGTCACCCAGCGCGACGGAGGCAACCCCCGATGCGGCCGAGTTCCTTCCGGCGGCAAAGGACATATCTCCCAGCGCGCGCGTATTCTCCCCCGTTGCCGTCGAGGCACGCCCCTCGGCTTGCGTGTTGATTCCCATCGCTGTGGAACCGATACCGTTCGCTTCGGATTCCCAGCCCATTGCCGTGGCCCGGGCTGCGGTGGCCCGGGTACGTTGTCCCATCGCTGTTGAGGAACGGGCGGTTGCGTCGGCAAGTTCTCCCATCGCCGTCGCGTTGGCTCCTGTGGCGGACGTACCGTTACCCATCGCCGTCGCGTTGTTACCCGTGGCGGACGTACCGTTACCCATCGCCGTCGAACTGCTTCCCTCGGCCCTGCTGCCGGAACCCATCGCGGTCGAAATTGATCCGCTCGCCAGCGTCGAGGCACCCATCGCCACGGCAACCTGACCGCTGGCGGTGTTCTGTCCTCCCCCCAGCACCACGGAATAGTCGCCGGAGGCGACATCCGTCGAGTCGGCCCGGAGGAGCTGCAGATCCACCGCACTGATTCCGCGCGGAGCCCCGCCGGTATCCCGCTGTATGCTGCCGTTAGTGTTCAGAATAAAGCTGTTGCTGTTCGGACCGTCACCGCCGTTCACGTAGAGATGTAATGCCGCAGTATCCGTTGTTCCCAGATACTGCGTGCCGGGTGTGGTCCCGGCGTTCCCGTCGAGCAGCCAGATGCCGGAACTTCCGGCGGGGGCCAGCAGCAACGTCGCGGAATCACTTCCGGGATCGGGGAGCGTCAGGATGATGTTCTGCAACAGGGGTATCGGCGCCTGCAGCGTTATCGTATTGGTTGTGCCGTCGCTTCCGTTGTCGTCGATCACTATGCGTTCGGCCCGAAGATCGCGGTTCTGTCCGTTTGCGGCCGTGCAGAGCAGCAGACAGAAGAGCAATGACAGGAATATGCCGGCGGTTCGCTCCCCCTTCGGAATGGACGGTCTCCGGCGGGAGGGAACAACCATGGTGACGTTTTTCTGTTTGGCCTTCATCGAAGTTCTCGGTTGGAACCGGAGGTTCGTTGTTTTTGCCGCCGGCAATGGAATTCCGAACAGTTTCACCGGACAGCGCGCCGATGCGCTGTCCGGTCTCTCCGGAAAAGTACAGAGGGTCCGCAGTCGAGAGCAAACCGCAAGCGGGTACGCCGGGGGTACGAATCGCTCTGCCCCGGACTTCGCAGATTATCCGCAACTCGGATAGGCGGCAGACGAAAGCACAGTTCGGCAGACACCCCCAGCCCCCCCCACCGAATCCGCCGCAGGCGGATGCCACTCCCCCTAACCCCGGATGGAATCCGGGGCGGGGCAGGACCGGACGGAGCGGGGCAGGACGGAGCGGAGCGGGACGGAACAGAGCATAACGAGACACGGCAGACACCCCCAGCCCCCCCCACCGAATCCGCCGCAGGCGGATGCCACTCCC
>CAMLOB010000544.1 GCA_946481475.1 uncultured Chlorobiota bacterium
GTCAGCAACGGAAAAAGGCTGCCTTTCAGAGCGGCAAGGAACGAGATAATCCCTCCGCCACCGGCCGCAGCAGCAGCCCCGGCCCCTCCGGCACCGGCCAGGGGGATCAGCCCCAGGCCGCCGAGCAATCGCCGCTCTACGTCGGACGGCGGAGCGTAGGCTTCGCGGTCGGACCGGACGGCATCGCCGATCATGACGTACTGGCGCAGTTCGGTCCGCAGTTCCGGTTGCGCCGCCAGGTTATCGAACAGACTCTGCTCCGAACCGCTGTCGAGCGTCCCGTCGATAAATTCCAGAATCATATCACTCTTGTTCATATCGCTGCAAGCTTTGGGCCGTGGGCCTGACTCTATAGTTGTTTGTCGAAATTTCTCTTGTTGTCCGATTCGTTCTTCATCAAGCCGATCACCGGCTTTCCGACGTCCCCTTCTTTTATGCCTCTTCCAGATAGGGCATCAATATTTCCCGCAATTTTTTCTTTGCCCGGAAAATGTGAATCTTTACCGCCGCGAGGGATTCGCCGGTAATCTCCGAGATCTCCTGATAGCTCAGGCCGTCATACTCCCGCAGGATAAATGCTTCACGATAGTGATCCGGAAGAAGTTCCAGGGAGGTCTTCACCAGATCGGCCAGCTCTGCGTTTTCATAGCTCGGCTGGTAGACGATCTGATGGTAATCCTCAACGTCGGTCGTCGTCTTTCGGTCCCGGATCGCGTTCAGGCATCGGTTGCGGGCCGTCGTGAAGATGTAGGAAGAGGCTCTGTTGATGTCACGATCCTTCCCGAAACAGTGCCGGTAGATACGGGTGAAGGTCTCCTGAAAAATATCGTCGGCTCTGTCCCGATCGCCGATCATCCGCAGCACATAGGCGTAGATACGCCCGCGATACCGGGCGTAGATTTCCCCGAACGGTTCTTTTTTCCCCTGAGCCAGCAGGCGAAAAAGATCCTCGTCGCTGTGATGTGCGTAGCGATCAGCCATATTCCCCAATATACCGGCGCAGGTGTGACACACGGTTCGTCCGGCGGTTACGCCCCGGAAAAGTATGCATTATATGGAGAGACAACCGACTTCGACAACTTTCTCCGCCACACCGTTCGACGGCACAGCCCGCTCGTACGATGCGGACTTCACCCGCACACCTCTCGGGAGACGGAAGCGGGAGATCGTCCATCACTACCTTCAGCCGCTGCTGCGTCCTGAATGGCAAGTGCTGGAACTGAACTGCGGAACAGGAGAGGATGCCGCCCGGATGTCCGGTCGGGTCGGGAAGATCATCGCGACCGACATCTCCGAAGGAATGGTTGATGTGGCCCGGGAAAAGATTCGCACGGCCGGAATCACCAACGTGGATGTTGCCCGAATGGGGATCGAGGATCTGTGGAGTCCGGAGAACGCATCTCTTCCCTTCTCCGGAACCGACCGCTTCAATCTGGTCTTCTCGAATTTCGACGGCATGAACTGCCTGCACGATCTCTCTCCCCTTCCCCCGGCACTCCACCGGATACTTGAGCCGCAGGGTCAGGCAATCCTTGTGATGATGTCCCGATTCTGCCTGGCTGAAACCGCGGCCGGCCTGTTGCGGGGAGATCTTCGGCGTGCATTTCAAAGAAGAAGAGGAAACGGGAAACCGATTCATATCGGGAATAACCATTCGATCCGGACGTGGTTCCATCCCACCCGAACAGTGCTCGGCCTCTTCCGGCAACACGGATTTCGCATCCGGGAGGTCCGCGCCGTGGGACTGACCACTCCGCCGACATCGCTGCGGGATGCGTATCATCGCCGCCTCGATCTTTTTCGTCGGCTCGAATGGATTGAGGAAAGACTCTCCCCTCTGTATCCGTTCAGTCGGATGGGAGATCATGTGCTGGTGCATGTGGAGCGAAGATGAGGAAGATTTGCGAATGTCGATTTTCGATTGGCGATTTTCGAATAGGATGAATGAGGTGTTTGCAGATGGGAGAGGAATGTTCGTGTTCCTGACGATCCGGTCGTGAAGGTTCCGGAACTACCCAATGTTCCGGGCTGCCGGACGGGGCGGAATTCAACACGAAGGCACCAAGGGCACGGAGAATCACAAAAGTTTGATCTTTGTGGTTGCTTCGTGTCCTTCGTGTCTTTGTGGTACGATCTCTCCGGGCAGGATACCGACGCACCACAACGGTCTCATCCGCCGCGGCGGATCCAAAGGCACACCGGGCGATATCGAACTCATTCCCCGCATCACGACAGGAATGAGTCCGACAATTTTATCTGACGGCATTGAAAGAAAGCACATGAATAAAAGAATATCCGGCACGAAACGAACCGACCTGTCGACGATAGATCCGCGGGGTCCGGAGGAGCGGGACCGGGAGAAGACCGAAGAGGAGGCCGAGGCCGATCTGAAGCGGCTGGACGCTCTCTGCTACCGGATGTATGCGGAGAACCGCCGTGCTCTCCTGGTGATCCTGCAGGGAATCGACGCAAGCGGAAAGAACGGAACCACGAAACATCTGGCCCGGGGAGTCAATCCGGACGGACTCCAGGTCGTGTCGTTCAAGCGACCGTCCGAACTGGAGATCGAGCACGACTATCTCTGGCGGATCCACCGGGAAACCCCGCACCGGGGGAACGTGGCGATCTTCAACCGTTCCCACTACGAAGAAATTATCGTCACAAAAGTCCACCCGGAAATTCTGGCCGCCCAGCATCTCCCGGAAGACCTGCTGAAGGATCCCGACATTTTTGAACGGCGATACCGGCAGATCAACGACTTCGAGCGTATGCTGGCCGAGAACGGGACGGTGATCGTGAAATTTCTGCTCCACATCTCGAAGGAAGAACAGCTTGAACGCTTCCGCAGTCGGCTGGAAGATCCGGAAAAGCACTGGAAGTTTTCGGAGGATGATCTGGCGAAGCGAAAACACTGGAACGACTATATGCAGGCATTCGGAGAGATGATCGACGCAACCGATACCCCCTGGGCTCCCTGGCATGTGGTCCCGGCCGACCGGAAGTGGTACCGGAACTGGCTGGTCGGTCGGGCACTGGTAGAACGACTGGAAAAACTGGATATGAAATTCCCGATCATCGAGAATCACGAAATCACACTGGAGCAACTGTCGAACGCATGAACATTCTTCTGACGCACGGATACTTTATCGGAGAGGACGAGAAGGAACTGAAGATCATGAAACCCTATCCCCCCCTCGGCATTCTCGGCATCACCGCCTGGCTCCGGCAGCGGGGCTACGCACCCGAGGTATTCGATACGACCTTCTCCACATTCGATGCGCTCCGCCAACGCCTTCTTTCGGACCCACCCGACGTCCT
>CAMLOB010000545.1 GCA_946481475.1 uncultured Chlorobiota bacterium
GTCTGGCGATGACCGTCTCGATCACGTCCTGCTCGATCTCCTCGCCGATGCCGAGCAGCTTTTTCGAGAGGGCGAATCGCTTCAGCAGACTTGCTCCGGATCGTTCGTCGGAGGTGACGACCAGATCGGCCGACTGAAGCGTCCGGATTCCCCGCTGCGTCATATCGTCCCGCTCCTCGATCGGCGCGCCGACGATGAAACAGGAGCCGCTCAGCGGATCGCCGGCAGGCTCTTCGTTCCGTATGTTTGGTATGGTCTCTTCCATAATGAAAAATTTATATCCCCCTTCCTGACCCCGATTCCGCGACGACTTCGTCCGGCCTTACCAGTATCGTTTCCGGTCCTATCGTTCCGCTATACCATTCCTTCAGGAACATCAGGACGACGGCGGTTGTCGGCACGGCGATCAGCAGGCCGACAAATCCCATGAAATATGCAAAGATGAAGAGGGAGGCGATGATCAGTACCGGATGGACTCCCACCCGGTCTCCCAGCACCCGCGGCTCGATCATGTTGGCGTTCAGTGCGTGAAGACCGAAGATCGTGCCGGACATCACCAGCGTATGATACCAGAAGTCTCCCGGTACGAACAGGAAGATAACAATTGCCACTCCCAGGTTCAGAAACATTCCGAGTGTCGGAATCAAATTGAAAAATCCGGTCAGCACTCCCAGCACCAGCGCATAGGGAATGCCGAAGACGGTCAGCACGCCCACGGCAATCGTCCCGACGAGACTCGATGTGAGAAAGATCCCCCGGATATAGGAGTTGACGATCCGGTCGACGTTCCGCAGATAATAGACGTAGCGCGGATCGTCCCGCAGAAGGGTGGACCGGACGAAGCGACGAAACCGGTTGAAGTCGACGGTCATGTAATAGGAGAGAAAGGGGATCAGAATCAGGTTCGCAAGTCCGGCCAGAATGCCGGTGATGTTCTGCAGGAAATCGGTCAGCCAGATGAAGAGTCCGCTCCCGATCGCCGAGATCTGGGGCTGTACGTACTCGGCCACAAGCTGCTCGGCCTGCGATTCCGAGATGCCGTAGGCGGTCAGAAACGAGATCATCCGTTCGGTCCGGAGAATTTCGTCGGCCCCTTCCATGATGGTGTTGGTCATGGCCAGAAGTTGATCGAACTGACCGACGAAAGCGGGGATCAACATGAAACCGATCAGCGAGTAGACACCGATAATCAGCAGCGCGATGCCGAGCGATGTGAGCCATCGGGGAATTCCCCGGTCGGCCAGGCGTTGCACCATCGGTGCGCAGATATAGGAGAAGACGAAGGCGGCAATGAAGGGGAAGAGGACGCCGCTGAGACTGATAAACATCCAGAATCCGAAGGTCAGCAATCCGAGCTGAACCACCCTGCGGGTGAGAACGCCGCGACTGAACGGATAGAGGAAGAAGACGAGGGCTGCGGTCGGGAAGATCGGGTGGATCGGACCATCACCGACCATCGTGTAGAGTTGCAGTGCCAGAAGTCCGAATCCGCCGATAATGGCAAAGCGTTCCTGAGGACGCAACTCCTCGCGCAGAAGACCCCGCAGTCCAAGTGTCGGACTGAGTGATACGTACGACTCGCCGCCGGTTCCTTCCCGTCCTCCGGAGGGGGCCACCGGTTCACTGCCGATATGCTCGTTCTTTTCAGACATGTCGCGGTCAAGATAGGGGAGTCGGGTGGTTCGGACAATGGAATAAACGATGGATAAACGGTAGAGAAGCCGGGAAAACGGAGTTATCGTTTTCCCGTACTGCCGAAACCGCCGGCACCCCGTCCGCTTTGCGGCAGATCATCCACTACGTCCCAGGTTATCCGCTCGTACCGGGCGATCACGATCTGCGCGATCCGTTCTCCCCGATTGATGGTGAAAGGCTCGGTTCCGTGATTGATCAGCAGGACATGAATTTCTCCCCGGTAATCCTCATCAACCGTTCCCGGATTGTTGACCATCGAGATGCCGTGCTTCATCGCAAGTCCGCTTCGGGGTCTCACCTGACACTCGAATCCGTTCGGCAGGGCGACGGCGATGCCGGTCGGCACGGCAGCCCGTTCCCCCGGCGCAAGCGTGATCGGTTCGTCGACCGCCGCCCGCAGGTCCATTCCGGCCGCCCCTTCGGTTGCGTAGGAGGGGAGGGGAAGATCGCCGAAACCGGGTCGTATGCGTGTGATTCTGATGTTCATGCGGTGCTGATGATTCGTGCAATGATGTTGTCCCGCCCGCGGCGGGGAATCGTTTGTGCCGACGGACTTTCCGGTCGTGGAAAGTCTGATGGGGGGCAGACCGGTATGGGGAAACCTGTGGGGGTGAAACCGACAGGGGGCGAAATGTTTTTCGCCCCTACGGTATTGCGAAATCAACATCTACATGAACGCCGGAATATCGGTGATGTCGTTTCCGATGATCAGCGTGTGGATGTCGTGCGTCCCTTCGTAGGTCTTCACCGATTCCAGATTTGCCATGTGGCGCATGATCGGATATTCGCTCAGGATGCCGTTGGCTCCGTGGATATCCCGTGCGGTCCGGGCACACTCCAGTGCCATCCAGACATTGTTCCGCTTCGCCATCGACACCTGCTGCGGTCGCCACGACCCCTCGTCCTTCATCCGTCCCAGCCGGTAACTCAGAAGCTGCGCTTTCGTGATCTCGTTCAGCATCCAGACCAGTTTCTCCTGCACAAGCTGGAATCGGGCTATCGGTCCGTCGAACTGGATACGGGAGGTAGCATACTCCACCGACGAATCATAGCAGGCCATCGCCGCCCCGATCGCTCCCCACGAGATGCCGTAGCGGGCCTGGTTCAGACAGGAGAACGGACCGCGCAACCCCTTGATTTCCGGAAAGATGTGCGTCTTCGGGATCTCGCAATCCTGGAAGACCAGTTCGCTGGTCACCGATGCGCGGAGAGAATGTTTGTTCTTCATTTCCGGCGCCGAGAAGCCGGGCGTATCCTTCTGGACCATAAAGCCCCGGATGACTCCGTCAAGCTTCGCCCAGACGACGGCGATGTCGGCAAGGGTGCCGTTGGTGATCCACATCTTCGCCCCGTTCAGCACATAGCCCGAATCGGTCTCCCGGGCGGTGGTGATCATCCCGCCGGGGTTCGAACCGAAGTCCGGCTCGGTCAGACCGAAGCAGCCGATCGCCTCTCCCGAGGCCAGCTTCGGCAGCCATTCCCGCTTCAGGTCTTCACCGGCGTATTGCCAGATCGGATACATCACCAGCGAACTCTGCACCGAAACGGCGCTCCGGATGCCGGAATCTCCCCGTTCAAGCTCCCGGTTGATCAGACCGTAGGTGACCGAATTCATCC
>CAMLOB010000546.1 GCA_946481475.1 uncultured Chlorobiota bacterium
GTGCGAAGGAAGGATAAAGGATTTATGATTGATGGAAACCAGGCAGGCTCTATGCATTTGCACTTGTCCGAACACCCCTCACAGCAGTGGGGACAGACGTTGAGATTTCTTCTCCCCTACACCGAGACCGGATCGGTTCCCCCCGCAATGTCCGTTCCGATCGCGAAAGCGTCCCGGAACATCTCCGGCACGACATGCGACGAGCACAGGACGATCTCGATTGCCGGTCCCTTCCCCCCGTCATCCCGCTGGACGATTCGTCCGGTCTTCACACCGGGAAGAGGGCCCAAACGCTCGTTCATCGTCAACGCATCGGTCTCTCTCCTCGGATCGGCGCGACGCCCCCTGACCGACTGGATGCCGTAATCCCCGAACGGCACGGATTCAGGAAAAACGAATAGTGTGTGGAGAGGAAAAGATTCCTTGCACGCACGGATCATTCACTATAACAAGTTCAGGAGTCTTTTATGACCCCCAACGACATCACGAAAGGAGCCGACGGATTCTACCATCCGGCCAGCGAAGAAGAGCTTGCGGCTCTGGTCCGCAAGGCAAACAGCGAGGGGCGCCAGCTCCGCGTCCGGGGTGCGGTCCATTCGGTAGCCTGCGCCATCTATACCGATCCCTGCAGCGAAGGGGAAAATCATGTCGAGAATCAGTCCCCCCCTCCGGGAGAGAACATCAACGTGATGCTCGACAAGTACCGAAACTTCCGCGTCGTCGATCCGGAGCGGATGCTGGTGGAAGCCGAGGCGGGGATCAACCTCGGGATCGATCCTTCGGACCCGACCCACACCTCGACGGTAGAGAACAGTCTTCTCTACCAACTCTGGAAGAATTACGGCTGGACGCTTTCGGATCTTGGGGGGATCACTCATCAGACCGTCAGCGGGTTCGTCTCCACCGGTTCCTCCGGCGGTTCGCTCACCTACTCGATCAACGACAATCTCCACGCCTTCCGGATGATCGACGGACAGGGGAACATCTACGAGGTCAGCCGGGACGACACCGCTCCGGACGAATTCAACGCCGTCGCCCTCTCGATGGGTCTGCTCGGCGTCATCTCCACGATCACCTTCAAGTGCGTCCCGACATTCAACATCTCCGGTCAGGAGGCGATCACCACCTACGACGAGGCGCTGGTGGATCTGTTCGGATCGGGAAGCGACGAACGGCCAAGCTTCGAGACCTTCCTGAAAGATGTGGAGTACACCCGTCTGGTCTGGTGGCCGCAGCGGGGAGGAGAGAGAATCATCGTCTGGCAATGCCAGCGCATCTCGCCGCAATACGGCTTTCGTCCGGTTCACTATCAGGAATTCGGCAACTATCCGGAAGTATCGGAACTGGCCATCTCGATCTTCTACACGATCATCGGCAATCTCGACGACCTGTCGCAGGCAAAGCCGAAGCTTGAGGAGAGCTTCGATCAGCTTGAGGAAGTGCTGCAATTCTTCCTGATGAACAAGGAAGAACTCGGCGAACTCGGAAAGATTCTGGCCGAGGTCCTGAGCAAGGCGCTGGAGTTCGGTGTGGACGCGGCGATCGAACTGCTGACTCCGCTGGCACCGATCATCAAGGCACTCCTTCCGGATATCTTCCCGACCGTGCTGAACATCTTCATGCCGTTCGATTCGACGAAGAAGGGAATGCAGAAAGGAGAACCGCAAAGCTTCCGCGACCTCGGCTGGCACGGACTGCCGATGGACGGACAGGCAAGCGACACGCTGGCGCCGACCGAGTTCACCGAGATCTGGCTGCCGATTACCCGGACCGAGGAAGTGATGAACATCCTCAACGACTACTTCACCGCGCCGAAATCGAAACATGAAGCATTGAAGCGGACCGGAACCTACGCCTGGGAACTCTACGGTGCCGGACCGACGGACATCTGGATGAGTCCTTCCTACACCAACGGAAACGACGAGTGGAAGGAAGGGGTCTTCCGGATCGATCCCTACTGGTTCGCCGGAAACGCCGGAAACCCGGCGGAAGTATTCTACCCGCAGCTCTGGAATCTTCTCAGGGAGAACAACATCCCCTACCGACTTCACTGGGGAAAGTATCAGCCGATCATCGCGCAGGGAGATCCGGACGGCTGGGTGGAATTCTTCCGGAACCAGTACGAGCGTTGGGACGACTTCCTGGCAAAGCGTGCGGAGAAGGATCCGAACAACATCTTCCTGACCGACTACTGGCGGAATCGATTCGGTCTGTGGGATCTCCCCGCACCGCAACCGGCCGGGCAGGAAAGCAAAGCATCGGCGGAGCCGGCATAAGTCCGGCACGCAAAGAGAGGAAGCGGACGGTTGACAAAAGATGAAGACGTTCAGTTGTGCAGGCCGGAGGTTCGCTCCGGCAATCTCCGGCCTGTCCTCTGTTCCGTCTCACACAGACACCATGCCCTTGACACGGAAGCGGTACGCGGATTGGACGGATTGAGAGGGAGCGAACCCGTGCTCATCCGTTCCGATCCGTTCGATCCGTGTACCGATTATAATCGCAGCCCCGACCTGCCGAGGAGAAGCTCACTCTTCACCTTTTCCCCTCCCCCCTTTTTCTTTTCGATCTCCGGATCCGGAGAACCGACTCCACACTTCTGTCGGCCCGGAGCAGACCGAAGCCCTGGGTCTCCGGAGAGATTCCTTTGATCGGCTCGGCGGTCTTCTGCAGGATTTCCTTTACGTCCGCCGGGGTTAACTCCGGATCGGCCTCCAGCATCTGCGCCACAACCGAGGAGAGAATCGGAGCGGCAAAGGAGGTGCCGTCCACATGCTTGTAGTTCGCGTTGATCTGCTTCTCGGTCCGGATACGTTCCAGCACCAGCGAACGGGCCCGCAGCGGCGTCTCTGTCGCCAGAAGTTCCTGCCCGATTCCGGTCTCATTCGCCAGCACCGGAATGCTCCGCATCAGAGCATCGTCGGAAGCGCCGGCCATGTAGAAGAGTGCCTCGGCTTCGGCCTTCACTCCCGTCCGAAGAAGGATGGGAGCGGCCACCCAGATAGCCGGACCGAGCAACTCCGGCTTCCTGACGCCGTTCGGTGTCCGACCGTAGGAACTGTGCCAGATCTCGTGGTGCTCCCGATCTTCCGAATTATGGTCGTTATACCCGCCGACGGTAATTGCCGACGGGGCGGAGCCGGGAGGGACGAGAGGCCGAGAAGGATTGTTCCCCGAGGCGGCCACCACCACCACTCCCATGCGGGTCAATTCCTCCACCAGCGCAATCACCGGATGGCGCATCGACCGCGTGGTCTCATCGACGCCGAGCGAAAGATTGACGACCCGGATATCGTACCGCTCGCGGATCTC
>CAMLOB010000547.1 GCA_946481475.1 uncultured Chlorobiota bacterium
GTTTGAAGGGGTGTTCTACAGCTTCATCGCGTTTGCCGATGTGGATGGAGATGAGGATCAGGATCTGGTGATACGGGGACAGAACAATTCCGACCGAGGTCTCACCCGACTCTTCCTGAATGATGGCCAGGGCAAGTTTGACAAAGCCGACAACACACCGTTCCGTGAAGGTCGTAATGGCGCTCTTGCCGTTGCCGATATCGACGGAGATAACGATCCCGATCTGGCAATCACCGGATGGGATGACGTTGCCGGTAATAGTTGGTGCATACTGTACCGCAATGATGGAGAAGGGAACTTCTCTCTGGTAGAGGGGACTGCATTCGAGGGGACCAGTGACGGGGCAATCGCCTTTGCCGACATCGATGGAGATGAGGATCCCGATCTGCTCATCACCGGTATAGACAGCGACTTCAACTCCACGGCAAAGCTGTACAGAAATGATGGCCAGGGCAATTTCTCGATCATAGCCGACACACCGTTTGAGCCTGTGATGAACAGTGCTGTTGCGTTTGCCGATGTGGATGGAGATGAGGATCAGGATCTGGTGCTGACAGGGGACTATCACACAAAGCTCTACAGCAACGATGGCCTGGGGAACTTCTCCGAGGTGAGCGGTATTCCGTTCGAGGGGGCTGCCTTGAGTTCTGTTGCCGTTGCAGACGTTGATGGGGATGCCGATCCAGATCTTGTGGTAGCCGGGCTTGGCAGCCTCTCCGGAAATCCCGTCACGAAGCTCTATGCCAATACCCTGAACAGTCCGGCATCGGTTCCGTTCTCTTCGGGCTCGGGGGAGGGGAGTGTCCGGTTCTCTCCGAATCCCGTCTCGTCCGAGACCGTCGCGCTCTACTATGAAGCCGTGAAGTCCTCCACTCTGCGTATCACCCTCTCGGACCTCGTGGGCAGAACGGTTCTGGTGGAGGATGTGCGGGTTGTCAAAGGGACCAATGTGCTTCCGGTCGATTGCTCGGCTCTGTCGAAGGGGACATATGTGGTAGAACTTCAGCAGGATGGTATGGCGATGACGTGCAGGCTTGTGGTGCAGTAAGCCGTTGCCGACGCTGGATGCAGGGAGATCAAAGAAAGCCGAACCGCTCAGAGTGGAATGACCGGTTCGGCTTTTCGTCTGGTGAGACGGAACGCATAGATCGAACCTCCTCAGAGATCACTCTTTTGCCCCTTCAACACATGTACGTTGGTCTGCAATGCCTTCAACTCCTTCTCCTGCGATTCGAGCTGACGACCCTGCGCTTCATTTCGGGCCTCAAGTCTCTTCATGCGAATCTCCAGAAGGGAAGATGCGTCGTGGGCTGCTATCGCAGTTGGTGTATCACCATCGTCACGAGTAGTTGCTGTGTTGTCGGTTCCCCACGCTAAGGTAATCGTATCTCCACTGATGGCCGAGACTGTTAGAATCTGACCGGTTGCGCTCGGTTTCGATGCTGGAAGGATATACTGGATGGTATCGGTTAGGGGAGGGGCTTCGAACGATGTGTAGTGAGCCGAGCCCGGGAATGGGCCGGTTGTGTCGTACGGCTCGTACAAGCGCAACTGGCTTGGGCGATTATTGTTGTTCGCCAGCCACACGTTGACGTTGGCGAAGAGGGCAATATCGGGTTCCGAAACCACCATGTTGTTGCTCCCACCGTTGGCGAGGAATCCGAAACTCCGGTTGCCGTTGAGATCCAGCGATCTCCCGCCCGGTATCACCGAACTGGAATCGGCGACGTCATGAAATGTACCTCCACCGATAGTACTGTATGCACCATCGACGCGGATGATGTTTCCCCGTCCTCCTCCTATGACGGCATAGAGAGCATTACTGATACTTGTTCCACTCCCTTGCCCGAGAGTGTGACCTGCTCCTCCACCTATCACGGCCCAACTGTCGTTGGGAAAAATGGCTCTTCTGCGTATCCAATTGAATGCACCTCCCCTTATCGTCGCAAACGAGACCCCGACGTCCAAGATGTTTCCGTTTCCTCCCCCTATCGTGGCACGGCGGGCATTGAACTGAATCAAATTTCTTCCTCCTCCCCCTATCGCACCATCACTCGTTTGCGACATTTCATTGGACGCTCCACCAATAACAACACATTCGGATGCGTTATAAAGTTCATTCTCCTCTCCGCCACCTATCGGCGAATACACGGAAAAGAAGGTACTACGATTTGCCCCCCCTCCACCAATACTCGAGGCATAAGCGAGGTTTAAGAAGTTGGATCGTCCGCCTCCGATCACCGAGTATGGGCCTGACGAGTCAACGACATTCCCGTTTCCGCCACCGACTACGGCATGTCCCCCATTTTCGATCAGACCGCTCCAACCCCCTCCAATCGTCGCAGCCCTGCTCTGATTCTCCCGCATGGCATTTCCTGCTCCACCCCGTATTGTCGTATGTGTTCCGGCATTCCCCGCTATTTCGTTACCCTCGCCGCCGGTAATAATGCTGTGATGACTTGCTGCCACCTCCGTTGCCGCACTACGTGCTATCTGAAGGTCGACCGCGTTCAGTCCTCGCGCATCTCCCGCCGTATCCCGTTGCAGGCTTCTGTTCTCGTTGAGGATCAGCGAGTTGGCGATTGCTCCACTCGCTCCCCGTATCTGGATCGGGAGTGCCGTGCTGTCTGTTGTTCCAAGAAAGGATATGCCGGGAACCGTTCCACTGTTGCCGGCACGTGACCAGTATCCTCCGCTCCCTGAAGTGGTCAGCTTGAACTCCGTTGCCCCGGTTCCCGGATCGGGTATGGTCAGGATCAGATCGTGTGGCAGCGTTGAGGGTGTCTGTATTGTTATCGTATTGAGTGTGGAGTCGGTTCCGTTGTCATCAAGGATGTCATCAAGGACGAGGCGTTCGGCACGCAGGTCGCGTCCTTGCCCATAGAGATTGGTTGTCACGACGAATAGCGAGAGGGCTATCATCAACGCAAAGCTCTGTCTCATACAATTCACTCTATAATGATCGATTGATTTCATGACCCTGATCCCTCTACTCAGCACTCTGCACGTTGCTGCCCTCTCTTGATTCGATCCCTTCCGAAAAGAATGTGTTTCCTTGCTTCTTCAGGGCGAGTAACTCGGCCTGCAATGCCTCTATCTGCTTCTTCTGAGCCTCAAGCAATTGATCCCGAGCTTCGAGTTCTGCTTCCAATCTCGTCATACGATCCTCAAAATCGGAACGACCATCCGGTGTCGCTATCGCGGTCGGCAGGTTCCCACCATCACGCCCGGCGGTCGTGTTGTCGTCTCCCCACGTCAGGGTGATTTCGTCGCCGTTGATTGCCGAGACTTCAAGAACCT
>CAMLOB010000548.1 GCA_946481475.1 uncultured Chlorobiota bacterium
TGAAGGAAGAACTGGCCTCGCTGGAAGAGAAACTGGCCTCGGCAGAAGAAGAACTGAACCGGGAGTTGAAGAACATTCCGAATCTGACCCATCCGGACGTGCCGGTCGGCGGTGAAGATGATGCGCGGGAACTGGAACGGATAGGGGAACCCCGGACGTTCGATTTCGAGCCGAAGGATCACCTGGAAATCGGCAGGGAACTTGACCTGATCGACTTCGAATCGGCTGCCGATGTGACCGGGAGCAGCTTCTACTATCTGAAGAACGAAGCGGCCCTGCTGGAACTGGCTCTGGTCAACTATGCAATGAACGTCATCACCGCCCGCGGCTACATCCCCCACCTGACTCCGGACCTTGCGCGTCCGGCGATTCTGGAGGCGATCGGCTTCAATCCGCGGGGAGAGGAGTCGCAGGTCTACAACATCGAGGGACACGATCTCTGTCTGATCGGCACCGCAGAGATCACACTCGGCGGAATGCTTGCCGGAAAAATTCTTCGCAAGGAAGAACTTCCGATGCGGGTAGGAGGGTTCAGTCACTGTTTCCGGACGGAGGCGGGTGCCCACGGACGGGAGTCGCGCGGACTCTACCGGGTCCATCAGTTCAGCAAGGTGGAGATGTTCGCCTTCACCACGCCGGAGCAGAGCGAGGAGATTCACACCGAGATGCTGGAGATCGAGAAGGAAATCTACGGCGGACTGGAGATCCCCTTCCGCGTGGTCGACATCGCCACGGGCGACCTGGGAGCACCGGCCTACCGGAAGTTTGATATCGAAGCCTGGATGCCGTCACGGAACGCCTATGGAGAGGTGACCAGCACGAGCAACTGCACCGAGTATCAGAGTCGCAGACTGAATATCCGCTATCGGGATGAAGAGAATCAGACCCGCCATATCCACACGCTGAACGGGACGGCGGTGGCGGTTCCGCGCGCGATCATCGCGATTCTGGAGAACC
The DNA here is from genome assembly GCA_946481475.1 of uncultured Chlorobiota bacterium. Next base: position 958 of record CAMLOB010000548.1, read on the forward strand.
ATCAGCAGGCCGACGGCAGCGTAACGATCCCGGCAACGTTGCGCCCGTTCATGGGGGGACGCGAACGGATAACCCGGTAGGGGCGCATAACCATGCGCCCCGTCACCATGCGCCTGCACCCCCGCCATCATGACTCCACCCACAGGGTGCAGCCGGCATGATCGACCATCCCGCATCCGGTCGACAAACCGAACAACAACGAAAACGTGTGGGCGCACGGCAATGCGCCCCGACAACGCCTCGCAACCGAACACGAACGAGAACCGCCCCCCGCATCAACAACGGACTACACTGGTGAACCGATCCGGCAACAACGAACAGACCACCCCTTCCCGCAAGAAAGACCACGTCGATCTCTGCGTCGGGGAGGACGTGACCTTTCGGGGAAAGACGACCGGTCTGGAACGGTATGAACTGGTCCACAACGCTCTGCCTGAAATCGACCCTGAAGATGTCGATACGTCGGTCACGTTTCTGGGAAAGCGTTGCGCACTTCCGCTGATCATCAACTCGATGACGGGGGGATACGAGGAGGCGGAGCGAATCAACCGGGAGCTGGCCGAGGTCTGCGGGGAGATCGGCATCCCGCTCGGACTCGGTTCGCAGCGACAGGCGATGGAGACCGACCGGTTTCATGAGAGCTGGCGGGCCGCCCGCCGGGCCGCACCGTCAATTCCGATCTTCGGCAACATCGGTGCGCCGGAAATTGCCGCCGGAGTGAAGACCGAAGAGATTCAACGACTGGTCGACCTGATCGAGGCGGACGGTTTTGCCGTCCACCTGAACCCCTTGCAGGAACTGATGCAGCCGGAAGGGAACCCGCAATTCCGGGGCGTCCTCTCCGGCATCGAACACCTGGTGCGCGAACTGCCGGTGCCGGTCATCGTCAAGGAGGTCGGAGCCGGATTATCCGGAGACGTCGTCCGGCGTCTGCTTGAGGTCGGCGTTCGTCACGTCGACATCTCCGGCGCCGGAGGGACAAGCTGGTCGGGTGTTGAGCTGCTCAGGAGTCCGAACCGGACGGCCGACGATCCGTTCTGGGACTGGGGTATTCCGACAGCCGAAGCGCTCGTCGAAGCCCGTCCTCTCTGCGAAGAGAAGGAGGGCTTCCTGATCGCTTCCGGCGGCATCGCCTCCCCCCGGGACGTCGCGATCTCGATCGCCCTCGGCGCACACATTGCGGCCTCGGCCCGTCCCCTGCTCAAAGCCCTGGCAACGGAGGGAAAGAAAGGTCTCCTTTCATTGCTGCGGGAATGGGAACGGCATCTGCGCTACATGATGTTCCTTGCCGGAACCCCGGACGTTCCGGCCCTGCGAAACGGACGACTACGAATGATCCGCTAAGGATCGACGAACAGAAACAGCCACGAACGAAACGGCGGATGGATTTTCTTCGGCAGTACGAACTCTGGAAAGAGGAGATTGACAAGCGACTCGACGAACTGGTCCGGGAACGGACTCCCCGTTCGCTCTATCTTCCGGTCGAACACATTCTGGGAGGAGGAGGCAAACGCATTCGCGCCGTCCTCCTGCTGATGGCCTGCAAGGCCGTGGGAGGCTCCCCCGAAAAGGTGCTTGATGCCGCTCTCAGTGTGGAGATCCTCCACAACTTCACCCTCGTTCACGACGACATCATGGACAAGGCGGCCACGCGACGGGGACGGCAGACGGTCCACACGAAGTGGGACGAAGGGACCGCAATCCTGGTCGGCGACGTGATGATCGGTCTGGCCCAGCAACTTCTGCTGAAGAGTATCGACGGGAACTGCACCCCGGCCCTCACCGCCTTCTCCCGGGGGATTATCGATGTCTGCGAGGGACAGGCGCTCGACCGGGAATTTGAGAGGCGGATGGATGTGACGACCGGTGAATATCTCTACATGATCGCCATGAAGACCGGGCGACTGGTGGAGATGGCCGCAGAGATCGGCGGACTGGCCGGAGAAGGAAGCGACGAACAGATCAGGTCGCTCTGCGCCTACGCACGCAAGCTGGGTCTTGCCTTCCAGATTCAGGACGATCTGCTCGATCTGACCGCCGACGAGACATTGCTCGGGAAGGAGATCGGTCGGGATATCGTCGAGGGGAAACGAACCTATCTGGTGGTGCAGGGAATTGAACGGGTGACCGAAGGGGAAGATCGTCTCCTTCTCGAACGCCTCCTCTCCCGCCCCGGTCTCCCCGCCGATGAGGTTGACGGCGTAAGGACGATGTTCGGGAAGTACGGAATTCTTGAGCAGGCCCGAACGGAGGTGGAACGCTACTGCACCGAGGCACTGAACGATCTGGAAACGCTTCCGGACTCCGAGGCCCGGGATATGCTGAAATGGTTTGCCGG
>CAMLOB010000549.1 GCA_946481475.1 uncultured Chlorobiota bacterium
TGGGAGGTCTATGAAGCGATCCGTGCCCGAGGAGCAGAGGGAGTGATTCCCCCTCCTCAATCAACCAATATCAGAACCGATGAAAACGCACAGAGATAGAGCCTTCCCGTTTATCCTCGTCTTCCTCTCCCCTCTGCTCCTCCACGCCCAGGCTCCCGATCCGGCGCTGGTCGGATACTTCCAGAACTGGCAGGACCCGGCCTCTCCCTACATCGAACTCGACGACGTCGATTCCCGCTACAACGTCATCACCGTCGCCTTTGCCCTTCCGAAGCCGGGGACGGACTACGACATGGCCTTCACGCCGGATAACGTCTCGCAGGAGACGTTCATCTCGCAGATACGGGCGGTGCAGGAGGAGGGAAGAAAGGTCATCATCAGTGTCGGAGGGGCAAACCATCCGATCTCACTGGACGATGAAGATGAACGGGAGACATTTGTCGGGTCGATGGGGGATATTCTCAATACTTACGGGTTCGACGGAATGGATATCGATCTGGAGGGGAGTTCCCTTTCGATAAGTGGTGGGAGCATCTCCTCGCCTGTCGACGAGCCGATCATCAATCTGATCGATGCGATCCGGGAGATCATGGAGAACTATCGGTCAGCCAATGACCGGCGGCTGATCCTGACGATGGCTCCGGAAACGGCATTCGTGCAGGGGGGACAGTCGGGGTTCGGCGGAATCTGGGGGGCCTACCTGCCGGTGATCGACAGGTTGAGAGATTCCATCGATATTCTCCACGTCCAGTTGTATAACAGCGGTTCGATGTGGGGAATCGACGGGAATATCTACGAACAGGGGACAGCCGATTTTATCGTCGCGATGTGCGAGGCGGTTATCCGGGGATTCAATACCGACGGGGGAACGTTTGAAGGAATTCCCGCATCGAAAGTCGCCGTCGGACTCCCTGCCTGTTCGTCTGCCGCCGGAGGGGGATATGTGGATACGGAAACGCTTGTGGCGGCGGTGAAGTATCTGCGAGGAAACGGAGAGCGGCCGGGCAGCTACGAGCTGGTGGAACCGGAGGGCTATCCCGATCTCAGAGGCCTGATGACGTGGAGCATCAACTGGGATGCGCTCTCCACGTGCGACGATACGTATGCGTTTGCCGAAGCTTTCCGGAGCATCTACGGCTTCGGTTCCACGACGTCGATTGAATCGCTTGCCTCCGTCTCCGGTCGTTCATCAGCCATCTATCCGAATCCGGTCGGGAACAGACTCCGCGTCGTCCTTCCGGAACAACTCTCCCTCCCCGCACGTCTCTCCGTCTTCAATGTTCGTGGTGAAGAGTGTCTGGTCGGGACGATCGGCGAAGAGGAGACAACGGTGGACGTGTCGCATCTTGTCCCGGGCGCATACTATCTGAGAGTCGAGGATTTCGTGCAGAGCATCATCGTAGAATAGTCGCCATGGGACATGACTTGGTGATTCTTCGTGTTCTTTGTGTCTTTGTGGTAAACCAACCGGGAGGGAGTTATTCACCACAAAGTCACAAAGGGCACAAAGATTTCACCAAGAGAGAGGTCCCGTTTCTTCCCCAGGTTGGGGATGGATCCGTTGTCCTCGACAAACCGGAAAATCCGATCTTGCGGTATGAGAGCAAGAGTTGCTTCGACAGCCGTTTCCCTTTTTGTCGTTCTTGTCGTGAACACTTTCGGTCAGAACTTGTCGACGCCGTTTGAATTCCATCAGGGAGTGATCTTCCTTGAAATCCGGACCGGCGGGAATGACACACTCTTCTGTCTCTTCGATACCGGGGCGGAGGTCTCCGCAATCGACGAAGCGACGGCCGACCGGCTGCGGCTGCCGGTGATCGACACGACCGAGGTGGAGGGATCGAACGCCGTTATCCGGACGGAGGTTGTCCGAATGAAAGATCTGTGGCTGAACGACTACCACGTCCCGACCATCGCCCCGACAAAGCGGGATCTCTCCCACAGTCTCGCGCCCGACGGCAGGATGCCGGACATGATTCTCGGCTACGATTTCTTCCGGAACGCGATTCTGGAGATCGACTTCACCTCACAGGTTCTGACGCTTCACCGCGACACGCTCACTATCGACTATCCCTCATTCATCCCCTTCACGCTCGATCACAACATTCCGAGGTTCTCCGGTCGGATCAACGACACACTGGCCATCGACTTCCGGCTCGATACGGGGGCCGGTCTGTTCGAGACCGATGATCTCTACATCAACATCACATCGGACGACTGGGAGAGGATCATAGAGGCCGATCCGGAGCTCCGGCCGACCGTCTGGCTGAGTGCGACCGGGATCAACAGCGAGGAGATCCGGCTTCCGGTGGCAAGAGTGGAACGTGTGGAGGTGGGGGAGATGAAGGTCGAGCATCCGTGGGTTATCGTCCAGCCCCGCATCGGTTATTTCGCCTCGCCGGATGCCGTCGGCTTTGTGAGCAACAATCTGCTGAGGCGATACCGGAACGTCGCCATCGACTACCTCAATAACCGGCTCTGGTATTCCGGTGCCGATGCGCTCAGATAAAGTGAAGAAGCCGGGTGCCGGTCCGGACGAGGAATTCCCGTAGATTTGCCGACCGGGATTCCCGTCTCCGGACAATAAACGGGTAGAAGAAATCCCGAAGAGATCATGTTCAAATTCTTTCGAAAGAAACCTGAAAACGTCATCCCGGAAATTTCGGTTCTTGAGCATTCTCCGCTCAGAAACAAGTACTGCCTGCGTAACACGGAATGGTTCTGGCAGGATTCAAGGATGATCTGGGTTAAGGATCCGTTGAGGCCGGGAATGATTACGATGGGCCCCTGGGAGCGACGTGTCTTTCTGAATGCGGACGGGACGAAGACTGTGGAGGAACTTGTGAGGCATCTTGCCGCACAGAGCGGACCGAAGGAGCCGTTGCCGGAGAAGTTTGAAGAGATGATTCTCGAGATCATCGTCGACTTTGCAGAACGCTCCCGCGTCATCAAACTGGCCGATGAGGTCTCCGAGCTTCCCGCCTCCTTCCTTCATCCTGCGCTGGCATAAAAAGAACCGTGATGACGCCTCTCTACAACCACATCGGCATCGGCTACGACCGGACGCGCAAAGCCGATCCCTTCATCGTCGAACGGCTCTTCCATCACCTTGCTCCCGAAGGGGACGGACTCTATCTGGACATCGGTTGCGGTACCGGCAACTATACCGACGCATTGCAGCGGAAGGGACTCCGGTTCATCGGGATCGACCCGTCTGTCGAAATGCTTGAGAAGGCCGGACGGAAGAACGGCGGGATCGACTGGCGGACCGGAAGTGCCGAGCAAACCGGGCTG
>CAMLOB010000550.1 GCA_946481475.1 uncultured Chlorobiota bacterium
CATCATATCACGCGGTTGTGTTCCGCTTCCCTACCCGAAGAGCGGAAGCTGTTCTTTTCCCCGTTTGCTCTTCCCCCCGGCTTTCTTCCCCCGCCCCTTCGTTCCGGACGTCCCCTCCGGGAGGGGTTCCGGCTCTACTGTCGGCTCCTGCGGGAGCCGCCCCAACTCCGCCTCGGTCGGGACCAGTTCGCCGCGGAAGGCTTTGGCGAGAATCGCCTGCGTCAACCTCTCCGCCCGGGCAGAGGCTGCGGCGACGCGGGATTCGATCCTGTCGGCAAGAGCGAAGAGGGATTCTACGCGGCGGACGATTTCGTGTTGTTCGCCTACAGATGGCAACTGAAATTCAAAGGCCGCAAGCTTCTTTGCATTAATGTTCGACTGACTGACTCCATCCGTCTTAACCTGCCAACAGTATTCTCGCCCGGCAGGACTATTAAGGCAATAGTTCAAGTAATCAGGTAGCAGTTCGCTACTACATCGAATTCGAATTAGATAGCCTGCATATATAGCTGGTCGTTCACCTTTATAGAGTGCAGTTTTTCCAACCAACTCTGGGCTATTTGTTCGGTTGAATAGTACATCTCCAGGATGCAATTGATACTTTCCAATCTCAGCATTATCAGACGTAAAAACAAGGTCATCCCAAATCAACCTGCCGTCTTGAATATTACCCATGCGCAAAACAGGAACACTACCTTCAGCTTGAGACTTGGCAGCCGATCCATAGCGAAAATCAGCAGCGACTGTACTTAAAAGGACTGAACCCAACTCCGGAGCAAGTCCCTGCTCCTCCCTCCACCCCTCCGTCAACTTCCCCGAGCAGGCGGCGGACAGGACTGCCTGCCGGAAGCGTTTGAGCATCGCCGCCACACGCTCCAGCCGCACCCGCACGGCGTTTACCTGCGTGAGGAGTTCGTCGATCTTTGCTACAATGCGGTGTTGTTCGGGGAGGGGGGGAAGGGGAATAATTGCATTAGTAAGAAAGTCTGAAGGAACTCGTTTCTGTCCTACCGACCCAGTCATTTCCGCTTCAGCAGCAGCACGAAAGGACTCCTGTCGAATGAAGTTATAGATATACTCAGGGAGAATATCGCTACAGGATCGAAGTACATGAAACTCTGTAGATCCAAAGCCAAGCTTGTTAATCAGGTCTCGTGCAATTGCAGCCTTTCCGTTCTCCATACACGGTGTGATCTTGGCAAAAATCACATCATTATCGCGGAATGCCGTATATCCCTTGCGTACAGCAGCAAACTCGCGAGCTTCTGACTGTGTAATCGCACCAGAGGCAGCATCCACAGCAGACATGGGAACAAACGAAACAAGAGAATCTGATGCAAGCGCATCTTGCTTTGGCTTAGGTGGATTTAGTTCTACAACAGTCCCTATTGTAGTTACTCTCCACCCTTCCGGCAACTCCCCTCCTCTATTTCTTGTCATATCACTCATCGGTTCATTCATCTTCATCAATTATCCCTCCACCATCTCTTTCTCCAGCAACGTCAGGATCGCGTTCAGCTCCTCCACCGCGTTCTCCAGTTCGGCGATGGCATCCGCGGCCAGTTCTTCCGGTTCGGGGAGCGTTTCGGCGTCGTCGAGCGATTCGTCCTTCAGCCATTTCAGCGAGTCGATCTTGAAGTCCCGCTCCTTTATCTCGCCGATCGTGAACTTCCGCCAGCGGTCCTCCGGTCCCTCCTCCGCTCTCCGTTCGGCCCGTCCGTTCGGGTCGGCGCCGTAGCACCGCTCGAAGTCGGCGAAGAACTCGCGGGTCATCGGGCGATCCTTCTTGGTGAAGCCGGGGACGTTGGTCCGGGCGTCGTAGATCCAGGTGGCGTTGGTCGGCTCCCCTTTGGTGAAGAAGATCACGTTCGTCTTCACCCCGGCGGCGTAGGGGGCGAAGGTGCCGTTCGGCAGCCGCAGGACGGTGTGGAGGTCGCAATCCTGGGTCAGGATCTCGAAGACATCCCCCGCCTGGTCGGCAAAGAGCACGTTGTCCGGCACCACCACCGCGGCCCGTCCCCCCGGCTTCAGAATCGTCAGCACGTGCTGCAGAAAGTTGAGCTGCTTGTTGCTGGTGGCGATCGTGAAGTCCTCCCGGTCCGGCGTCTGGTTGGCCCCCTTCGTCCCGAACGGCGGGTTGGTCAGGACCACATCGAAGCGGTCCCCTTCCGGTATCTCGTAGATGGCGTCCCCCAGTTTGATATGGGGTTCGATGCCGTGGAGGTAGAGGTTCATCAGAGCCATGCGGCGGGGACGCTGCACCAGTTCCTGACCGAAGTAGACCTTCCCTTTCAACCTGTTGGCCACCTCGCGACCGAGCGCCCCCCCTCCGGTCTGATCGAGCAACCACTCGTATGCGGCCACAAGAAAGCCGCCGGTGCCGCAGGCCGGATCGCAGATGGTGAACTCCTTGTGGGCGCGGGGATCGGGCCGGATACAACTGACGATCGACCGGATGAGGATGCGGGGGGTGAAGTACTGGCCGGCCCCCTTCTTCCCCTCGCTTGCAGCCTTCTCCAGCAACCCCTCGAACGCCGCCGCCTTGACGTCCACCTCCAGCGAGGTCCACTCGGTCTCGTCGATCAGTCCGATCAGTTTCTTCAGGTTCACCGGGTTGCTGAAGCGGGACTGTGCTCCGGCGAAGATATCGCCGAGGAGTCCGGTCTGCGTCCCGAGCGTCCGGAGCAGATCGATGTAGTGGTTGATCAGTTCGGTCCCGGCCCTGTTTTCCAGACTCCGCCAGTCGCAGTCATCCGGCAGCGTCACGCCACGCTCGTCGGCCATTTTCAGAAAGAGGAGATAGGTGATCTGCTCGATATAATCGCCGTAGTCGATCCCGTCATGCCGAAGCGTGTGGCAGAATCCCCAGAGTTTGTTTACGATATCGGTCATGCGGCAACAGCCCTGTTAAATTCATAAAGTATGGTTGTGAGTCTTCCGTCGAAGTCCCGGTCGGCCCGTTTCCACCCGCCGTGGCGGCTGAAGATCGGGAAGATTTCAAAATCATCCTCGCTGACCGCCAGGTTCTGCACCAGGTGGTCACGGATGCGCTCCAGCCACGCACGCTGTTCCGGCGTATACGTCCCCCCGGAGGTGACCACGGCAAAGGCCGCCCTGACCCGTTCCTCGGCCGTCAGCAGCGGAGAGGTTTCGGCGGCGGCATGTTTGACCATCGAGATGATGTCGACCAGCGCCTTGTGGTACCGGAGCCGGTGGGCCTTCTCAAGATTCTTTTCGGTGAAGCGGATCGAACCGGCGGCGATTCGGTTCCGCAGTTCCGTCAGCGCATCGGGG
>CAMLOB010000551.1 GCA_946481475.1 uncultured Chlorobiota bacterium
ACTGGTTGCTCTGACCGCCACCAATGAATCCGTAGTCGCTGCTGTTGATCCCGTGGCTTGTTCCGCCTACTATCGACGAATAGTCCGAAGCGCTGGTCAACTGATTGCTCTGTCCCCCCCCGATAAGCCCGTAGTCACTGCTGTAGATACCATTGCTGCTGCCGCCGACGACCGACGAATAGTCCGACGACGTGTTCACCTGATTGCTCTGACCGCCACCGATCAGCGCATAGTCGCTACTGAAGATCCCATTGCTGGTACCGCCGACTATTGATGAATAGTCCGACGACGTATTCAACTGATTGCTCCGGCCCCCGCCAATGAACCCGTAATCGCTGCTGTTGATCTGATTGACCTGACCGCTTGCCCCTCCTCCGGCGATAACATTACCGTCGTTGGAAGTGGAGATGAAGTTGCCGCTGAATCCCCCTGTGATATTCGGGCTTGCACTCCGGGGATCGATACGAAGCGCACGCTGATTGTTCACGCGGATGTTGAAAGCGACGTTATCGGTTGTGCCGAGAAAATTCGTTGACGCATTCGTGCCGCTGTTGCCGGTCAGCAACCAGGCGGTTCCGCTGCCGCTTCCGCCGGAGCCGGCCGTCCAGTCGAGCGTGATCGTATTGCCCGCGACAGACTGGATGCCGAGTACGTCACCGGCTATACCGGCCGTATCGGGAAGGATATAGTTGATATCTCCACTCTGCGCCCGGGCGGCAAAGGAACTGTAGTTGGTGGTGCCGGGAAACGTTCCGGTGGTGGGATTCGGCTCGTAGAACCGCAACTGACTTGCGGTATTGTTGTTGTTTGCCAGCCAGAGAGTTGTGTTCCCGAACAGAGCGGTATTGCTCGCCGAGACGGACATGTCGTTGGTTCCGGCATTGTTGTTTCCGAGGAAACCGAACGAGCCCGAGCCGCTGAGCGTCAGTCCGCGTCCACCCGGAATTGCGGAGAACGTGGCGCTGCTCTGGATCTCGTTGTTCATTCCACCGCCGATTGCTCCGTAATTCCCCGCCGCAAGATTCTCTCCTCCACCGGCAATCGTCCCTCTGCTTGCGGACACCACGTTATACTCTCCTCCACCGACCGTCGAGGCATAACCGGAAGCCGTATCGCTGAGACCGCCGCTGATTGTCGCATATCCGTCGGAGGCAAGATTTCTTTCTCCCCCTCCGATCGAAGCCCTGCTGCCGGAGGCGTTGTTCAACTCTCCTCCGCCGACGACGGATCTGCTGCCGGAAGCGATGTTCTTCTCACCGCCGCCGATTGCCGAAGCATAACCGGAAGCGGTATCTCCCCAGCCTCCCGCCACCGTCGAGTAGTGGGCCGAGGCCAGATTATCCTCTCCCCCTCCCAGGGTCGCATAGTTTCCCGAGGCGACCCCCGATTCGCCGCCGCTGACCGTGGCGGCATAGCCCGAAGCGGTGTTCTCGTCCCCGCCGCCGACTGCCGATATATCTCCCGATGCGGTGTTATCCTCTCCTCCGCCGACCGTTGCATCCGATCCGGACGCGGTATTCAATTCACCTCCGCCGACCGTTCCATCTGCTCCCGAAACCGTGTTCCCCCGTCCGCCACCGATTGCTCCGTAATTTGCCGACACTGTTCCCCGCGATCCTCCCGCGATCGTACCTCCTCTGGCGGAAACGGTATTCAATCCACCTCCTCCGATCGACGCGCTGTCTCCGGACACATCGTTTGCGGTTCCTCCTCCGACAACCCCGTAATCTCCCGTCAGGTCGTTGCCGAATCCTCCCCCTACCGTTCCATAATCCCCCGCTACGCCGGTGTGGGAAGCTCCTCCGGAGATAGTAACGCCCACGGCAGAGGCCACACTGTTATTTGCCGGCCCGCCGATGATATTCGGATTTGAAAGTGTCGGTTCTATGCGAAAGGCCCGTGCATTGTTCACGCGAAAGTTGAGAGGGACGCTGTCGAGAGTACCGAGGAAGTTCGTTCCGTCTACAGTCCCGCCGTTCCCCAGCAGAAGCCAGGCATTGCTGTTGAGAATGGAGTCGACCTCGGTTGTGGTAATGCTGTTGACCTGCGCCCAGTGAACAACGCCCTGACCGTCGACGACCAGGACTGAATCGAGAGAAGGATCCTGCACAAGCCCTTCCAGCCGTAGCGGATCGTTCCCGGCCCGGATATGCAGCTTCGTCGTCGGATCTCCGATGCCGATACCGACATTTCCCCCCTGCTCGATATTGAATGTACTTCCCGTGTCCGCCCCGTCCGCATTGAACCCCATCGCCACGTACGTCGACCGATTCAGAATATCAAACCGGTCGGCATTCGACGGCCTGAAGAGGGAGAAACTGGCAAAGCCGGATGTGGAACCGACGCGTGCCCGCCCCATCTCTCCGGTCTCGTTCCCCAGATACCAGTTCTGCTCACCATCGTCATTCAGCGACGACCGGAGCGTCCCTCCTAGGTCCTTTGCCGTGAAGAGATTGTTCTCTCCCTGCATCGTGATCAGTCCGTCCGGGGTCGTCGTCCCCAGACCAAGACGTCCGCCGTCCGTAATAATCACCGTATCAGCCGCTCCGATTCCGAGCGCCTGTGCGGCGTAGATGATACCGGAAATGCCGATGGAATCCCCGTCGACCCACTCCGACGACGCCGCAATCGAGGCCGGATCAGTCCAGACCGGCAGACCGGAACCATTACTTGTCAGAATACTGTTCGGCCGCGGCGCAAGCCACCGCAACGTGGCCAGCGGAGAAGTATAGGTATCGATATAGGGAAGCGACCCCGCCGCCAGTCCTGTTGTGCCCGGGAAACGGAGTACATAGTTCGTCGACAGGCTGTCGTCGAGCGGCCCCCGGAGCGTCACCGTATTCCGGGTGGTCGTCGTCGGAGCATCATCGTCCAGCAGCAGCTCCTGGGTCCGGATATCCTGCGCCGGAACATATCCGACAGCCAGAACAAGGCCCAGAATCGCCGCGACGAAAATCCGCATCGACAGCCTGCACTTTACGTGCGATATGGTAGTTGAAGCTTTTGTCATTATGATCTCAACGGATGGGAGGCGTTATCCGAGCAGAACGATCCACTCCTTCCTGAACGGTCCGTATCCCGTCCCGTTCATGCCTGCCATCAACTGATGCGATCAGCTCAACCGTGGGGAGAGGAGGCCCCTCCTCCTCTCCCTTCCGGTCGCCATGCATCAATCACTATTGAGAGTCATAATTCCTACGGCATCACCGTGTAGTTGATGAATGTTCCGTTCGGCGGCAGCGCGGAGAACCCGATCGTGAAGTTGGTTCCGGCCGTGCGTGCGA
>CAMLOB010000552.1 GCA_946481475.1 uncultured Chlorobiota bacterium
ATCATCAGTCAGATCATCAGTCAGTCGGAACCTGTCATTGAACTGCAATGCTACGCAATGGAATTGAGAACCATCTGTGCGATGCTTCCGGCCGCCTTGCGATAGGGAGCGTCACCTTCGAGTGCGTGAGTGATCGAATGGAACTCCCGCTTCACATGCTCCCGCCGTTCATCATCGGCAAGGAGTGTGGAAACCGCATCATAGAGTCCTTCCACGGTCAATTCGTCCTGCAGAAACTCCTCGACCACCTGTTTGCCGGCCAGAATATTCACGATGGAAAGGAACCGGACGCGGGCAAGGAGACGGGCCAGCAGATAGCTGATGCGGGACGCACGGTAGATCACCACAAAGGGAGTACCGATAGTCGCTGCCTGAAGCGTGGAAGTGCCTGACTTGACGATCCCGACCCGGCTTGCCTGCAACAGGCTTTCGGCATCATCGCAGATCTCGAATGAACTGTAACGCTTCAGAAAATCTTTCCGCTGTCCTGGTGAGAGGCTGTCGGCCAGGGGAATGATGTGACGATAGCGGTCGCCGAAGCGGTCGGCAACTCCCTCAAGCACCGGCATATGCCGCACGATCTCGTTCTGCCGGCTTCCGGGCATATAGGCAATCACGGGACGCGGGTCGTCGCCGATCAGTCCGGCGGCTTTCTCTTCCCTCCTTGCTTTCTCAAGGAACATACGGGTGACCAATGGATGGCCGTAATACTCGGCGGCAATACCACGTTGTCCGAAGAATTCCTGCTCGAACGGAAAGAGTACGATCAGTTTGTCGACATACCGCTGAAGGTAGCGCGTCCGCCCTTCACGCCAGGCCCAGACCTGTGGAGCGATGTAGTGACAGATCGGGATACGGAGTTCGGACAGGGCACGCCCCAGCCGGAGATTGAATCCGGGATAGTCAACCAGAAGGATCAGAACCGGACGGCGCTTTCGGGTTTCGGCAACGATCCGGTTGAGGGCTTTACGAAGGAACCGGTAGCGTCCGGCAACTTCCACAAACCCGGTCACCTGCATTTCGGAGATATGGTAGAGTTGCTCCTGCCCCTCTTCAGCCAGTCTGTCGCCGCCGATACCGAAGAAGTGCGCATCGGGAAGGAATCGCCGCAGTTCGGCCGTCAGAGCGGCGGCATGGGTATCGCCGGAGGCTTCTCCGGCGACGACAAGGACGGATTGTTGGGCCGTGACGCGTTTCACACCACAGTCCGGATCAGCGTGACAGGGGGATAACGCCTCGTTCGCTCTTGCGAATGAAGTTCGTGATCTCCTCGATCTCCTCCTCACCGGCGAACAGTTCTTCGACCGCCCGGACCCCGTCCCCGATATTCATTCCGGCCTGATAGATAATCCGGTAGGCATCCCGAATGCGCTCGATCGTCTCAGGGGCAAAGCCCCGCCGTTTCAGTCCGATCACGTTCACTCCGCTGAAGCCGAGGGGTTCGTTGCCGGCCAGAGCATACGGAGGGACATCTTTCATCACGCGGAAACCCGCCCCGACCATCGCATGTTTGCCGATCCGCTCGAACTGGTGGATAGCGGCGATGCCGCCGATGATCGCCCAGTCGTCGATGTGGGTGTGTCCTCCGATCTGCACGGCATTGGCCATGATGACGTTATCGCCGATAACGCAATCGTGCGCCACGTGAGAATAGGCCATTACCAGGCAATCCTTCCCGACCACCGTCTTCCCGGTGGCAAGCGTCCCCCGATTGACCGTAGCATACTCCCGGATCACGGTCCGGTCGCCGATAATCGCCTCGGTCGGTTCGCCGTTGAACTTCAGGTCCTGCGGAACCGCCCCGATCGACGCTCCGGTAAAGATCCGGCACTCCCGACCGATCCGGCTTCCGCTGCAGATGTGGGCATGCGACTGGATATGGGTGCCGTCACCGATCCGGACATTTGCCTCGATCACAACGAACGGATCGATCCGGACATCCTCACCGATTTCGGCATCCGGATGGACCACTGCGAGATCATTGATAGTTGCTGTAGCGGGCATAATTACGATCCGAGATGTGTTTGCGCAACGCTGAATTCCGACTGGGCGACAATCTTGCCGTTCACATAGGCCTTCCCCTCAAGAGCGAATGTGTTGAATTTCTTTCCGACCAGTGTGACTTCAAGCCGCAGAGTATCCCCCGGAACCACAGGCTTGCGGAACTTCGCCTCCTTGATCCCCATGAAGACGGCGGTGGGATTCCCTTCGGAACCGATGATTCTTGAAAGGAGAACACCACTGGTCTGCGCCATCGCCTCGATGATCAGAACACCCGGCATGATCGGAAACATGGGGAAGTGTCCGGGAAAGAAAGGTTCGTTCAGCGTCACGTTCTTGATGCCGACGATCTTTCCCTTTTCATCATCGATGTCGATAATTCTGTCAACCAGAAGAAAGGGATGGCGATGCGGGAGAATACCCATGATTGCATTCACGTCCAGAAGCGGAGCCTCTTCCGGATCGGCCTCGAACCGGCGTATGAGATTCCCCTCGGCGGCCACCGTTGCCAGATGCCGGGCGAAAGCGATGTTGGCTGCATGTCCGGGACAGGAGGCGACGACCTGACCGGAGATCTGGACACCGAGCAGGGCGAGATCGCCGATAAGATCAAGAAGTTTGTGCCGGGCCGGCTCGTTCTCGAACCGGAGCGTCTCGTCGCCGAGAACTTCGGGCATCGGTTCCTCCAGAGCAAAATCGATCTCCGCCGCCTCGACGACACGGCGCAGCTCTTCGACAGCAGCTCCTTTATCAACAAGGATAATGGCGTTGTCGATACTTCCCCCCTTGATCAGCCCCTGCTGACGCAGATGTCCGACCTCGGTGAGGAAGCAGAACGTTCTGGCCGAGGCGATCTCCTTCTCGTACACATCGGGTATCGACGAGAACGCACAGGTCTGAACCGGAAATCCGAAGGCTCCGTAATCGACGATAACGCTTGCCGAAAAATCGTCGGCAGGAAGAAGCGTGTAGGCCGCTCCGTGTGCTTCGCTGACGAAGTGAACCGCTTTGTCCACCACAAGTGAAGTACGCATGGCGGTCTGATCGACAAAACCGACACGCTTCAGGGCTTCGACAAAGGGGCGAGAGCTTCCATCCCCGGCCATCGGTTCCTCTCCGTCAAGTTCGATCCGGCAGTTATCGATCTCGAATCCGACAAGGGCCGAAAGGACATGCTCCACTGTCCGGATCACCACCCCTTCCCCGTTCCCGAGCGTGGTTCCGCGCAGCGTATCGATGACGTTCTCAAGCAAAGCCGGGATGACGGGACTCCCCTC
>CAMLOB010000553.1 GCA_946481475.1 uncultured Chlorobiota bacterium
CGCCACGGCGCATCAAAGACCGCGGCGGATGGTGAGATCGACCACCATCCGCCGCGGCGGACACAAAGAGCACGAAGAATCACCAAGTGGTAGAGCATTTCCCTGATGCTTGTCTGTAACTGCTCAGACCACAGGAGCACACAGGCTGCTTTCAAGAAGCCCTCTCAGGACTATCGGTTGAAACCGTATTGTTCAAGAATTTCCTTCCCTGCAGCCGATGTGAGGTAGTCGAGAAATATCTGCGCCTCATCCCCGTGCTCCGATCCCCGCACAATCGCCGCCGGATACCGTATCGGTTGGTGCAGTGCCGAGTCGACGATGCAGGCGATCCGGGTCCCCTTTGCGATCAGTGCGTCGCTGGTGTAGACGAAGCCGCAGTCGGCCTCTCCCTGCTCGACGTAACTCATTACCTGGCGGACGTTTGTTCCGTAGACGAGCCGGGGGAGAAGCCGGTCCCACAGTCCGGCCCTTCGCAAGGCCTCCTCGGCATAGAGGCGTGCCGGCACTCCTTCGGAGGCTATGGCGATCCGTTCAGCCGGAACTTCTCCCAGTGCGGCAATGTCCGCCAGGGAGAGATTGCTCTCTTCGGGGAGGAGGATGCAGAGGCGGTTGTGGGCGAAGATCCGTTCGGAGCCGTCCAGAAGAAGCCCGGCCGAGTCGAGTCGGCGAAGAATTTCCTCGGCCGCAACGGCGACCACATCAACCGGCGCACCGCTTTCGATCTGCCGGGCCAGCATGTTCGATCCGGCGAAGTTGAAGAGAATCCGAATATCGGGATGCTCTTTGCTGAAGTTTGTGCCGATGTCCTCGAACGCATCCTTCAGCGAGGCGGCGCCGGCCACGACAAGTTCCGTCTTCTTTTCCCTCTCTTTCCTTTCGGGACTCTTTCCCTCAGGCGTTTTTCCACACGAAAGAAGGATCGACAACACAAGCAGTGGTGCCGAAAGAAGAAGCGAGGTGCGCAATCGGATTCTCATCCGGACAATTCGGTCGTCATTTTTGCTTCGCGGAGCAGACGGAGGATTTCCGGTATCACCATGCCGCTTGTCGCCTGGATGGATTCGTGTGCGTGGCGGGTCAGCGGCGTCTGCTCCGGGTTGATCTCCACAACGTAGGCACCGGCCTCCAGCGCCAGCAGCGGGATGCCGGCCGCCGGCCAGACGACCGAAGAGGTGCCGATGGAGAAGAGGACGTTGCATTCCTTTGCCCGACGTTCGGCAAGCTCGATCGCCTCGACCGGCAGAAGCTCGCCGAACCAGACCACGTCCGGACGAATCTTGCCGCCGCAGTGGCATAACTGAAGGTTCCGTTTGCTGAGCAGTTCCAGATCGTCGTAGCGCTCTTTGCAACTCTGACAGAAATTCTTCCGGATATTTCCGTGCAGTTCAATCACTTCGCCTGAACCGGCTTCGGTGTGCAGACCGTCGATGTTCTGGGTGACGACCGAGACGTGCGGTACATACTCCTCAAGTGCGGCGATCGCCCGGTGTCCGTCGTTCGGCTGTGCGGTCAGCACAACTTCCCGTCGGGCCTGATACCATTCCCAGACCATTTGCGGGTTGGCGAGGAAGGCATCAAGGCTGGCCAGTTCTTCCGGTTTGAACTTCGACCAGAGACCATCCTTTGCGCGGAATGTGGCCACTCCACTTTCGGCGGAGACTCCGGCACCGGTGAAAATCGTGACGAGGCGAGCGTTGGTGAGACGTTCGATAAGTGTTTGAGAAATCATCAGCAGAAGGAAGCGGTTATGTCTATAGTGATACTGATGGATTTGGTTCCGGGTTCTGCCGGGCGGTCCCGATCAGGGAACGTTCCGGTTTGCATTTAGCGACTTCAAGGGTGTTCCGGCAGTCGTCGATCTTCTCGGGAGGTGATCTTGCGTACAATCGTTTCGGCAACGATGCCAACGGTCATCGCAAGAAAAGGATCGATCTGTATCCGCATCAGATTCCCTTCCCCAAGCTCCGCTCCCATGGATATGAGTGCCACATAGAGCAAGGTGAACCCGGCAAACAGATCTCCTGCAATCCGCGGATTCGGGATTCCGGAGGAGAGAAATCCCCGGCGGATTGTGTATCGGAATGTACGAACAAATCGGAAGAAAGCAGTGCAGATAATCAGGAAAATCAGGAAGGGGATCAGATAGAAGAGAAAAATATCCTGTACCGTGTGGAGCGGCGAGTCGGTTCGGGGGATCCACCAACGCTCCGGAGCATTGAAAAACCGATAGCTCTTCAGACCACAGAAGAGGTAGAACTGGTTCAGCGTTCCGAGCATCGTTTCCAGCGGATAGGTGGTAATGATCTTCAGCGTGTTTCGCCGGTATTCGCGTGCTGCCGGAGCATAGATCCGGTTGTTGTAGTTGACGTGACCGGTAGAGCGGAGCGTGTCGTCGAGAGCCGGATGTTCGTGAATCGGCGTCCGGTTATAGTAGCGGTAGTAGACGCCGGGAGGGGAGAATCTCGGGACCAGAGCCAGAGGAGTGATCTCTCCGCGATCGACCATCTCTTTTATTCCCTCTCCCGGAACCAGCGTCGTGACGGCTTCGATGTTCATCCCCTGCCACGTACTGCCGGTGAAGGTGCCGTGTGTCAGGAGATTCTTCAGATAGAGTCCGCCGACAAGACCGATGCCGAGGATCGTAACTGCTCCGTAGAGGGGGAGTCTGCGACGATCGGTTTTGCGGACAAGCCATAGAAAGCCGGCCAGCAGAGGAAGAAGCCAGACGATGAGGTGGAAGAAACTGCGTGTGAGTGGGAGGTAGACGATGGCTGCAATAAACAGCAGCCCGTAGACGAGCCGCCCGGCAGCCAGATACTTCTGCAGACAGAACATCGCACCGACCAGTGCGGCCATGATCGGCAGAACGTAGACCGGAAGTCGTTCGGCCCAGATCAGTGTAGGAGACAGGGAAAAAGCCAGAGCCGTACCGAAGGCAATCGATTGGCGGACATCGCGATCGATCAGCAGCCGGTAAAGACCGAGGATAATCCCGAGAGCCAGAAGAAAATAGATGCCGGCGGTGACGTGAGACTGCAGTGAGGAGGGGACGAATTTGAGAATCAGACCGATCATCAGATTGTGCAACGGAGGTTGCGTGTGCAGATGTCCGATCGAGGTCAGCAGATCGTTGCGCAGCAGAGCCGGGTCGAGGAATTGCATGAAGTCGTCGATCCTGCTGAAGCGGAACGGAACAAACCGGTAGATGACCAGACGTGAAAGGGTAAAGAAGAGGGCAAGCTGCAGCAGGGGCTTCTCCCTGAAGAAGC
>CAMLOB010000554.1 GCA_946481475.1 uncultured Chlorobiota bacterium
GGGGTCATCTTTTCTCTTGAACGCCGGTTCGGCAGGCACCTCGGCCTTGAGCTGACCCCGGGCGTCATCCTGTCATCCGACGGCTTCTATAACCTGCAGGGAGTGACCGGAGATCTGGGAGTCTCGTGGGGATGGTACCGGAACTCCACCGACCTTTCCGTTCAAGGAGGAATTTCGGCTCTCGGCGGGGGCGACAGCGACGGAAGTATCCTGGCCGGCTTCGGTCTGCATGGAGGAGTCGACGGTCATTTCTGGTTGACTTCTTCGTTCGGCATCAATGCCGCATACACCCTGCGCCTCTGGCTGGCCGGTCCGGTCGAATCCGGGCTCGGCAGATTCCGACAGAGCGTTTCGGGAGGAGTATCGTTGAGGTTTTGAGAATGCACACTATCTTTTCTGTGGTGAGCCGGACTTCTTGATATGTGGAGCGAACGGGAGGGGGAAATCAGCGGTGAGCTATCAGCAATGAGCTATGAGAGGCAGGATGAAGGATGAGAATACTATAGTGCATTTGCTTGATAAAGGAGGAGTTGACGGGTTGCTGAAGGAAGATCTTGCGCTTCTCTACAAACACAGCCCGGCCTGTGGGATTTCCTCCCTCGCTCAAGAGGAAGTGCATCTTTTTTCAAGAACTCATCCGGAAGTTCCGGTCTACCAGCTTGACGTCATCGCCGAGCGGCCGCTTTCGCTAGCCCTGGCCGATCGGCTTCAGGTGCCCCATAAATCACCGCAGGTGATCCTGCTGCGGAAGGGGGAAGCGATCTGGCACACCTCTCACTTCAAGGTCCGCGCCGTCACCATTGAACAGGAGATCGGAAGTTCCGGCAATCTTCCATCGGTCCTCAAGGAAGAATAGAAAGGCCGGCCAATCTTCTCTTCTGTTACTGATTGGTCCTTATTCTCCCGCCAACCGTCCGGCAAGGTAGGCCACCGTCACATAGTCTCTCCGCACTTCTCCTCCATACTCTTCCTCAATAATCCGTCCGATCCCATCCTGCAACGCGGCAAATCGTTCCGGTTCGAGACTGCGATGGTCGGAGTAGGTGGCGAGCAATCGGAGGAATCGTTCCCGGCTGTAGATTTCCGTCCAGTCGTATTCCAGCACATCGGCAGGAGTAAAGTATCCTGACGCATCAATTTCCCCCCGACTTCCCCGAATAACGTCTTCGGTCGTTGCGTTGCGGTTAATGCTTCCCCACTCCGGCACCACCTCCTGATAGACTGACTGGATCCTGGATAAGAATTCTGCAATCGCAGCGGTGTGCAGATTGGCAATGATGACAAAGCTCCCTCCCGGTTTCAGCAATCGGGCTACCTTGCTGTAGCCCAAAGCCGGTTCCACCCAGTGCCAGGCTGTAGCGGCAAGGATGAGGTCCAGGCTCTCCTCTTCCCCTTCAAACTCCTCAAAGGTTTGCTGAAGGAAGGTGACGTCGGCATGATCCGCAAATCTTGCCTCGGCAATCCCGAGCATGTTGGCACTTGGATCAAGAGTGACCAGCTGGGCGCCGCGATCCGCAAGATGCCTCGTGGCCTGACCGCTACCGCAACCGATTTCCAGAGCGGCACAACCTTGCCACAACACTCCCCTGCGTTCAAGCTCCGCAAAGAGTTCCGCCGGATATCCGGGCCGCACGGCGTCATATTCCCGGGCCATCAGGTCGAACATTCCCTTTCGTCTGTCGCGATCGATCATAGCAGTTACGGACGGCGTCATTCAGCGTTAAGGAAAGATTTTCCCGGAATTCATAGTCAGGAAAAGCACTTGACGACCCGGATCAGAACACCATGAATTCTGAAGCTGTCCTCGGCCGTCACCCGAATCGGTTCGTATTTCGGATTTTCCGGGAAGAGCTGAACTTCCGCACCAGACCGTTCATACCGCTTCACTGTCAACTCGCCGTTGAGGGAGCATACGACGATACTTCCGGGGCGGACCTGTTTATCACGGCTGCAGATCAGATAATCTCCCCGATCAATGCCCGCACCGATCATGCTGTCTCCGGTCACCCGACACGAGAAGAGCCGGTGTCCCTCTCCCCGCTCCCTGTTCGGCAGAAGCAAGGTGGAAAGATCGATCATTTCCTCGATATAATCATCTCCGGGCAACGGACTGCCGGCGGCGGCCGGACAGAGAAACAGGGGGATTTTCTCCTCCATTCCCCCTCTTTCTTCCCGATAGGATCGTATTCGCGGCTCTTCTTCTTCACCTTTGACGATATAGTCTATCGACATTCCGATATAACGACTGATCGCCAGCAGAACTTCTCCTCCCGGAATCTGGATGCTCCGTTCAATGTCAGAGAGGAAACTTTGAGAAATTCCCACATTTTCGGCAAATTTCTGCTGAGATTCACCCCGACGTTTTCGTTCTTCCCGTATGCGTTCTCCAAGAGTGATCATTGATTTATCGATATTTGATTTGCTTTATATCGCAAAAGCGGTTATATTGCCATCGCAATTGTGATAAAGATAAGAGGCTTTTATCGATGAAGCAATAAGCGCAGGTGAGAAATCAATCTGATCGAATGGTTTCCCTTCTCCCCCAATCTCCCCTCGGGCAATCGTTGCAGGTGCCGCCCCCACAGAGAGTGATACAGTGAACGGCAGAACAGCCTTCAGCGCTCCAGAAACTGTTCCGGGCTGGTTACTCTCGGCACCTGCGGCGATTGCTTTTTATTTCTCGTCCCGTGTATTCACACTATGTTCGAACATGAAGAGGCTTCTTTCTTCGGCCGATATGAGATCAGCTTCGACCGTGATATCTGCCCCAATAAAAAAATGTCCTCAACGGCCATTGCCGGAGGACATTTTCAACTGCAAGAAGAAAGAGGGAGGCGGCATGAGTACCTATCTCACCGGAAAACGCTTGAGCACTTTGAACGGCTGTTCCGTCTCGCCGATTTCCTTTCGGTGCAGAATCACTTCTCCTTTTCCCACTTCAGTGTAGAAGACTTCTCCCCCACCCTCACCCATACCGTACATCGCCATCGCAGCTCCGGCCGGGACGCCCCAGTCACCATACCCTCCTTTCTCCAGTTCGAAATACTCAACCGCGGCATTCGGCACCACGATATACTCTTTGCCGTTGATCAGAAGAGCAACATTTCCTTCGTACCCTTTGTTCGACTCCCTTATGTTGAACTTCCAGGCAAGTTTCGGAGCCGGGACTTCACCGGCAGTCGTTGTGTCGTTCTGAAGATTTGTGTCCGGCAATCCGGTCGCCGACGAATCTGCTACTGGATCTTCGGATGTACCCGGTTCACTTG
>CAMLOB010000555.1 GCA_946481475.1 uncultured Chlorobiota bacterium
ATCGCCGTAGCTGATATACTCTCCTTCCTCCACCTGATTGAGGCTCATCACCTTGCTCTTCCAGGAGAGAACGCGCTGCAACGGATCGGGAGAAGCGCCATTATCGAAAAGATGGCGCAGTTTCGTCTGCGAACTCGGCCAGTAGCCGTAGTTGGCAATGCCGACCCGAACCATATCCATGATCGACTCGGGGAAGTTGAAGACTGCGGCGGAGCAGGCGGTGTGCTGATAGCGGGGGAAAATTCCTTCGGCATTTATCCAGGCCGACAACCGGTTGAAGGTTCCGATCTGTGCGATAATGCGATCGTAGTTCGAAACGCTTTCGGCCCCGGCATAGTGCGTACAGATCCCCTCGACGGCAAGCACATCCCGGTTTCCCCGTATCAGTTCGATGACTTCGGAAAGCTCTTCTCTGCGAAAGCCGGTCCGGTGCATACCGGTCTCCACTTCAAGATGGATCCTTGCCGGACGACCGATCTTGCGGGCAGTTCTCAACGCATCCAGCAACCGTTCTTCGGTGAAGACATAAAAGGAGACCCCGTGCTCGATCGCCCAGGCGATGTGATCGTGATCGAGCCACCCCATCACCATCAGATCGGTCCCTTCCCGCTTGATCTCCTGTACCTTGAGGGCCTCGGCAAGGCTGAAAACGGCAAAGTGATCGACGCCGAACTCCTCGGCCAGAGGGAGAATCTGTTCGATCCCGTGACCGTAGGCGTTGGCCTTCACCACCATCGAGTAGCGAACGTTCGGACCGACCTTCCGGCGGATGTAGTCCAGATTGTTCTTCAACGCCCCCCGGCTCAGTTCGATATATGATGTGTGAAGCATATCCTTCCGTTTCCTTACCGAACGATTCCGGTTTCGCCTCGGGCTTCCGTCAGCCGCAGTGAAGTCGTACAAGTCCGTGAAAAACGTCGATCCCTTTTGTGATAAGTTCATCCGGAAAATCATAGTTCCCCGTGTGAAGCTGCGGATGTTCTTCTCCGGCACCGAGACCGAAAAGGGCTCCCGGATAACGGAGAGTAAACCGTCCGAAGTCCTCCGACCAGGAGAAAGGGACGTCGACCGGAATGACCGGCAATCCGGAACGGCGCGCGGCCTCCCGAACCACCTCGACACAATCGGAATTATTGACGACCGCGGGGAGCTCTTCCGTCCACGTCGTCTCCACCCCCAGACCGTGCACAGCAGCGATCCCCCGGGCAAACTCCACCGAGGCACTGCAAAGTTTCTCCATCACATCGTTCCGGTGAGACCGCAACGTCACCATCACCACACCCTCTCCCGCCGATGTACCGAAGGCCGGCTGACCGACGCGGAGATGAATCGGCGTAATAAGGGACGAGTGGCCGAACGCCGTATGCGTTGCCGGGAGCGCGACCAGTCCCTGCAATATCTGGCAGGCCGCCAGGGCCGGATTCTTCCCCTCGTCCGGATGCGCGGCGTGGGAAGGAGCGCCGACAAGGCGGACGATCAATCCTTTCGAGGCCGAGGCAATGATCCCCTCTCTGAGAAGGACGGTTCCGGAAGGATATCCGGGAAGGTTGTGAAGAGTGTAGACGAGATCGGGTTCGATCTCTCCGAACTTCGGATCGGCCAGCACCCGGGCTGCCCCCTCGCCGGTCTCCTCGGCCGGTTGATACAGAAGGAGTACGCCCCCCCGCCCGGGACGTCTGCGACCGAGAAGGAGAGCAAGTCCGGAGACAATGGCCATATGTCCGTCGTGTCCGCACTTGTGACTGACATCGGGAACGCTGGAGCGGTGAGGGGAGTCGTTGGTTTCACGAATCGGAAGTGCATCGAGTTCGCAACGGATCATCACTATCGGTCCATCCTCTCTCCCCCGATACAGAGCGGCCACCCCTTCGCCGCCGATTCCCCTGACGATCCGGTCCGGTCCGGTCTCCTCCAGAAACCCGACAACACGATCAGCCGTTCTCACCTCCTGATTCGAGATTTCAGGATAGCGATGAAGCGTCCGGCGAAGTTCAATCAATCGGTTGAGATCGTGCGGCTCGATTGTGTTCGGAAGATCGGTCATGACGTCTCGGGACATCCGGGCATCGCTCCGGCGGCATCGGGCCGGTCCCCTCAAAGCTGAAGATCATTGCAGTTCCGGCATTGGTGTGCAAGGCCGGTTGTACCGGAGAATCTAACAAATGCGGAGGAGAACCGGTCCCTTCGTGACGAAAAGAGAGAAAGACCCGCAACGAAACCGCAACGGCTTCAGGTCGGGTCCGCTTCGGGAATCATGGTGGTGATCTCCTCTCTCTTCCTTAACTTCGGTCTTCCTGAACCGGTTTCCATTGCCATTACATCACGTAAATTTCATGTCTCTGCTCCGTCTGTTCCCGATCCTCGTTCCTTTTTTTCTCCTTGTCTCTTCATGCGGCGAAAATGATTCGACCGCAGAGCAGGCCGACACGACCGCCGTCACGCAGGAACGGCAAGGCATCTCGGTTGCCGAGTGGAAGGCGCAGGGGGGCCCCAACCCGACACAACCCTGGGGAGAGGCGGAGATGCTGAAAGGAGTGGAAGTCTACCAGTCGATGCGCCGCACGGGGACGCACGATCTTCCCCGGAAAAGCGGAGAGGGAAGCGAGATTTTCGCCCGACTCATCTCTCCCGACAATCTGAACTTCCTTGCTGACGATTCGATTCCGAGCGAGGCGAGGATGGAATCGCTGGGAAGATACATGACCGGGCTGACGCAGATCTACCTGATCTACACCGGCGCGGCCATGGGGGGCGAACCGTATGAGGACGAGGTGATCGAGGTCATGATCGTCCTGATCGGCACGGAGGCGAGATTTATGGAGATCCTGCAGGACTACCTGGCAACGGTCGATCCGGAACGCAAGGAAGACGAACTGTTCAAGTCGGGGATGAGACAGGTGCAGGACGGACTGACGCAGTCGCTGAAAGGGGTGATCACGGTACTCCGCGACAAGGAAGTCTTTACCCGGGCCCAGCTCGAACGTCTGGCCGGATCGCTCAGAAAAGATGGTGTGGATCTGATTGCCGGTCTGGATGAGGAACATCACGCGCAGCTTGAGAGCGAGGCGCGGGCCACACTGGCGGCAACCGACGACCCGGTTATTCAGGACGCACTGCGCGAGGCATTCCCGGAACTTGCCGCCGAATAATCACTTTGTGATTTCTTTGTGCTCTTCGTGTCTTTGTGGTGAATATCCGGCAAGGCGGGATTTTACCACAAAGGTACTGTGTTGCCAAGCAAGGAAAAAGTGCATCAAATATGATA
>CAMLOB010000556.1 GCA_946481475.1 uncultured Chlorobiota bacterium
AGGGATGGATCAACGACAACATTTCTCTATCTTCCCTGAACACATGCTGTTGAACTATCCCGCAGGTATCCGTTATGCTCGACCGGAAATCCGTTCTCATCACCGGAGCCTCCTCCGGCATCGGAGCGGCCATTGCCCGCTCGCTTGCCGAAGCCGGGGCGAACGTTGCACTTATGGCACGCCGCGAAGAGAAGTTGCGTGAGGTGGCGGCGTCTCTTCCGGAAGGGACGAAGTCGCTGGTGCTGCCGGCAGATGTGACCGTCGAGGAAGATATGCGGAACGCAATCGAGCGGACCGTTGAGGAGTTCGGGTCGCTCGACATGCTGGTGAACAACGCCGGTTACGGCCGGTTCAAACCGGTCGATGAAATGACGGCCGAGGAGTTCGACGGAATGATTGCCGTGAATCTGCGGGGAGTCTTCCTGGCGACAAAGTATGGATTGGCCCGGATGTATGAGCAGGGAAAGGGAGGGGCTATCGTCACGATCAGCTCGCTTGCCGGAAGGAACGGGTTTGCCGGGGGAGGAGGTTACTGCGCCTCGAAGTTCGGTGTGATGGGGTTGATGGAATCGGTCTTTCACGAGGCTCGGTCGAAGAACGTCCGGGTTATCACGATTACTCCCGGCTCGGTCGACACACCGTTCTTCGACGAGGTCGGAACATCGCCCCCCGATCGGGAGTCTATCCTGCAACCGGAGGATGTGGCCGTTACAGTCCGGCATGCTCTCGTCCTGCCGGAGCGTGCGCTGATCCGGGAGCTTGACATCCGACCGGCAAATCCCAAACGGCAAAAGGGGTAAGACCGGAGATAATCGAACCGACGGCAGGAGATGCTCTCTCCCTTGTGTCGGCCGGGGCATACCGCACGATGAAATAGGAGCCGGATATTCACGTCATCGCAGAGAACATTCGCCGAATGTTCTCGTCCCAACAGACAGAATCACGTTCTACTTGTACCATAAAAGATTGTTTTGATGAAGCATCAATCCCGTATGTATCCAGGTACATTCCTTTTGTACCTCCTTCTCAGCCTCGTTGCCTTGCCGACCCTCCATGCACAAGAGGGAAAAGAACCGGATCCGGAAAAAGAGAGAGTGATCAGCGGCATTATCGGCGCCATGCTCGAACGTGAGCATTACAGTCCGGTGGAGCTGAACGGCGAGTTCTCGCGAGAGGCGTTCGCTCTCTACCTTGACCGCCTTGATCCTTCCAAACAGTTCCTTCTGGCTTCCGATGTCGATGAACTGACCGGTTCGGCCGACAGGATGATTGCGGCCGTGATTGAGGGGGACTATTCCCTGCTGAACCGGGCCACCGGGATCCTGGACGAGCGGGTGAGGACGGCCGAAGGTTTCTACAGAGATATTCTGGCCAAGCCGTTCGATTTTACGGCAAACGAGACAATCGTGACCAACCCCGATTCCCTTTCGTATGCCGCGAATAAATCCGCGTTGCGTGAACGCTGGAGGAAGTCGCTCAAGTATTCAACGCTGCTTCGGTATCTGAGCCTGGTAGAGACCGAGAAGGTGGACGAGGACGTCTTCCACAAGGATCTGGAGGCAAAGGCCCGCGAGCAGGTGGAGAAGAATACCGAGCGGTGGCTTGAGCGGGTCATGAAGCTTAACCGGGAGGATCATCTCTCCCGCTATGTCAATGCTCTGGTCAACGTCTTCGATCCTCATACCGAATATTATCCTCCTCTCGAAAAGGAAAACTTCGATATCGGCATTACCGGTCAGCTTGAGGGAATCGGTGCGCAGTTGCGGGAGGAAGACGGCTATATCAAGGTCGTCAACATCGTTCCGGGGAGCGCCTCGTGGCGCGGGAAGGAACTGGAGACCGAGGACCTGATCCTGAAAGTTGCCCAGGAAGGGGAAGAGCCGGTCGATGTCGTCGGTGTTTCCATTGACGATGCCGTCAAGTTGATTCGGGGTCCGAAGGGAACAAGAGTGAACCTGACGGTGAAAAAACCGGACGGACGGATCAAGACGATCGGTATCGAACGGGATGTGGTGGTGCTTGAGGAGACCTATGCGAAGGGGGCGGTGATCGAGACCGGTGCGGGGCTGGAGACCGGAGAGTCGGGTCGGAAGTTCGGCTATATCGATCTGCCCAAGTTCTACACGGATTTTACCCGGACCGGTGCGCCGAGAGCGGCCGATGATATCCGGCGCATTCTGACGGAGTTCAACAAAGCGGGTGTCGAGGGCGTTGTTCTGGATTTGCGGAACAATGGAGGGGGATCGCTTCAGGAAGCTGTCGACATTGCCGGATTGTTTATCGAGGCCGGACCGGTGGTGCAGGTGCTGGATCGTGGAAACAACCGTCAGGTCCTTTCCGACAATGACGAGTCGATCGTCTGGAAGGGAGATCTGGTCGTGATGGTCAATTCCTTCAGCGCCTCGGCCTCGGAAATCCTCTCGGCCATGCTTCAGGATTACGATCGGGCGGTGGTGGTCGGTGCGCCGACGACGTTCGGCAAGGGGACGGTGCAGCGGTTCTACGATCTGGACGATTATCTGAACCGCCGCTACAAGGATATGGCTCCGCTCGGCTCGCTGAAAATCACGACGCAGAAGTTCTACCGCGTGAACGGTGTCTCCACCCAGTTCAACGGCGTTGTCCCGGATGTTGTCC
The DNA here is from genome assembly GCA_946481475.1 of uncultured Chlorobiota bacterium. The sequence goes on from CAMLOB010000556.1 coordinate 2,638, forward strand.
TTCCGGACATCTTCAGCGGTCGGGAGATCGGAGAGCGGAGTCTGGAGTATGCGTTGCCGAACGATACGATCCCCTCGGCCCGCTACGACCAGTGGCTCGGACGGGATATCCCGACCGATATGCTCGTCAAGGCAAGCCGCGAACGGGTCGGTTCGAAGGAATTCTTCGGACTGATCAGCGAACGGTCCGAGAAGATGCGGATCGAACAGGAGCGGGGAACCCGCAGCCTGAACTGGCGGGATGCGATGACCGAGCAGGAGGAACTGGATGCGGAGGCGGAGCGGATGGAGAAGGCGATGCCGGAACTGGCTCACCTGAATATTCAGGGCCTGCCGGTTGATATGGAAAGCGAAGCGCGGAAGGCGATTGTGGAGGAGTTCGTCAAGGGACTGAAGAAAGATGCCTATGTGGACGAAGCGATTTCCATCCTGAACGATATGCATACCCTCTCGTTGCAGTACGGGTGGTCGTTCAACGAGGAATCCTCGCCGAAGGGGACACAGTAACGCCGGCAATCATTGCTCCGGTAAGTATCACGGACAAACAGCAAGCGGGTGGAAGAGACCTTCTCTTCCACCCGCTTCCGTTTACGGAATTTCCGTTCTCCCGATGTCTTTG
>CAMLOB010000557.1 GCA_946481475.1 uncultured Chlorobiota bacterium
CTGTGACTGATAACGGCGTGCAACGCGTGACCCCTCGGGGAGGCGGCAGAAACGGACGCAGCCGATTTGTCGCCGAACGGCGATGACCTTGTCGGCCGCATCGGGCGATTCCGGCGCCGTTCGTCCGGTGAAGATCGTGGTGTCCGCATCGATCCGCAGTCCCTCTACTCCTCCGAAGATTGTGCTGCGGATGATGTTCAGGGCGCTGGTCTGCGCGATGATCGCCTCCTGATCCTTCCCGTCGACGAGGCTCTCTCTGATGGTGAGTTCGGGCACAAACGACTGAAGCCGAATCCTGCCGGTGATGGACCTCTCCAGTTCTATCCGCAACGCCTCGTTCCCGCTTGAGACCAGAAGATTGCCGATTCCGGGGACGATTGTCGAGTTCGATATGCGGAGCTTCCCGAGATTGCCGGCCAGCACCCGGACTCTCCCTTCGATCAGCATCCCGTCGATGAAAAGCTCGCCCGGCTTCACATCGCCGGAACCGGGATGGACCCCTTTTACCGAGAGATTTCCGAGAAGATGTCCGGCCAGTCCCTGCGGATTTGCCCGTCCGGGAATATTCATCCAGGTTCCGTCCTCCCGCTTCTCCCGGGGCCAGTCGGCGGCGATGATCAGGAGTCTGTCCCCTTCCCTTATCCGGATGCTGTTGTTCCCGGTCAGGTCCTCTTCATAGATCCGGTTGTCGGTGACGACAATGACGCCGAATATTCCGTCGGTCCGGTTTTCGTCGTGATGATGTTCGTCGGTCCGGCTGTTCCACCGGGCGACCGCCTCGGCAAGAGTGGTGACGAACGTGCCCGGATCGGCCTCCGGCGGAGGCTCCTTCGAGACACCGCACTGCCAATCGACCTTCCGGTCTTTCAGGATCGCGTTCCAGGAGTCCTCTCGGTTGTAGGGCCCCCCCCCGATGTCGCCGCTGAAGCCGTAGCTGTAGTGAACTTCCACACGATGAGGATGCACTCCGGAGGGAAAACTGATGCGACCCAGCACCGGATCGACCGCGGCGCTGATCTTTTTCGATTCCGGCGTGGAGGATCCTTCCGCAGTATACTCCCGCGTCGCCGGTGGAGTATGCCAGGAGTCGAGGTTGCAGATCAGAAGCTCTTCCGGAGGAATTGATTGCAGGTGATCGCCGGGGTTCATCGCTACCAGTACGTCGAAGACGTGTTCTTCGGATGTCCCGCCGGAAGATTGACTTCGTCCGAAATACCGGTGGCCGAACAGATCACCCTCCATTCGTCCACTTCGGAGTCCCTCAAGTTCGCGGAAGAGAGGGAGTCGGCGGAGCGGAGCCGGTACGTTCACCTCTTCGGCAAGGTGGAGAATGTCGGTTTCAGTCTGCGGCCGGTTGAACAGATGTGTATCGATTCCCAGACGGTTGAATCGGTAGCAGGCATCTGCGGAGTTCCCTTCCCGTCGGGCCTCCACGCCTCTGAAGGCGTAACCGCTCAGCCGCCAGAGAAAGATGCCGATGTTCGGAATGTTGTAGACCCCTTCTCGGTCGGCGATGCTCCGCACGTCGACCGAGTGTGCGATCGTATCGAAGGGAGATTCGAGCAAGGCAAGCCTGTCGGGATCCCGCAAATCGACGGTCCGGTGCCCTTCCTCCCGCAGGTGGTTCACATTCTGCGTCCATCCGAGCCGGGTGAAGAACTCAACCGCACGGGCGTGCAGACCTGTGGTGTCGCGCGCCGGTTGTTCGATCATCGTGATCGTCCCCTTGCGCCGACGATAGGCCAGTGTGTTGGCAACGCGGGCGCGACGGCTGAAGGGGAGATCACCGCCGACGGAATCGGAGCCGTCGATCTGGTAAAGGTTGCGAACCCCGAGCAGATCGCCGATATAGGGGACGGTCCACTCGTCGCACGTCTCGATGAACCAGTTGTCGTAGAGGTGCGCGATGTCCTGTTCGATAATGTTCGCCTGCTTTGCCAGCAGGGCGATCAGTGCCGCCAGCGTCCCCCCCTGTTCGGCATCCCGGATCCGGTAGATCGAGGGGAGAAGGTTGTAGAGATGCTCCGCCGTTATGTTCATCCGTTCATCTCCGTCAGTTTGATGCCGTTGGTCGCTATGCTCAGAAGCTGTGCGGGAAAGAGTGTTCCCGCATCATACCGTGCCGGGTGGGGCGTGAGTCGGCTGTTCAGACCGGACGTGTCGCCGCAGAAGTAGAGTGCGTCCAGATCGACCGCGACCACTCCCTCGATATTCTGTATCACCTGAAAGACTTCGCCTGAGGTGACCGGCTGGGCAAAGGAGCGATTTGCGAAGGAGAAATGATCGTTCAACACGGCGGCAACGCGGGTGAAGACTTCCTCCGACCGGTAACGCGAATCGACCAGCAGTTCGGCCTCCAGATGGAACCCGAGCGGTTCAAACGAGTCGACCAGCACCCGGTGGTCGGCATGTCGGGAGGCGTCGATGCTTGCAAGAAGATTGGTGTGCAGCGTGGAACCGGTCGGTATGGTCGCGCCGTCGGGACCGGCCACACTCAGATGGACCACTTCTCTTCCTTTCAGCCGGAGCCGGACGGCGCTCGCCTTTGCAACTCCGGCGAAGGCGCGGGCAAAATCTTCATAGTCGCGGAGCGACACAATGCGGTCGAACGTCAGCACGGTCATCGGGGCGTTCGAACGGGCGTCGGCGAGCATTTCCGGATCGTCCGCTCCGGTCGGGGCCGTCGGATTGACGACGTTCTTCAGACCGTAGGCGCGGGTCATCAGCAACGCAATCTGTTCCTGCCCCACCAGCCCTTCCAGTCCCGTCCCCGTGCGGTATTCGGCGGTAACGTTCTCCTCTCCGGTCGGCAACCTCGCTCCGGTTCTGCCGTTGCCGAACGTGACGGTCGTTCCCCCTTCATCATCATGACGGACCATATATGCCTGATCGGTCTTTGAGAGACCGTAGAGGGTCGGCTCCTCCTTCCAGAGAATTCCGTTGACGCGGATCGACAGCGTGCTCTCGGTTCCGCCGACGGTGGGGGCGGAGATGGAGGTCAGAGGAGTATGCTGCAGAACGAACTTCTGGAACTCCCCGGCGCCGTCGCCGCTGCCGAGCGTCTCCGATACGCTCTTCCCATGCGTGGCGCGGGCGACGTTTGCGTTCAGCTTCAGACTCTCCCGTGTGTACCGATGCTGAAGTTCCGAAGCGAACAGCAGTCCGGTTCTGTTCTCCTCCGTCCTTTCGGTCACGGACAGAAGTTCAACGACTTCACTCCATTTCTCTTCCGCCTCATCGACGCCGGAAAGAG
>CAMLOB010000558.1 GCA_946481475.1 uncultured Chlorobiota bacterium
GATCCCGAAACGACGACCCTCGGCAAAGCTGAAATCGCCGACTTTCATCGACACTGACGGAGAAGGATTATGGAGAGTGATCTTCTCCACACGTCGCTCATTCCGTCTGACTTCGGGCAGGTAAAGAGAAAGGGCTGAAAATTCAGGAGATGTCAGAGACAAATCGATCTCGATCGTCTGCCGGTTCCCGGCAAGATCCTCGGCGATGATGATCCCCTTTCCGGAGAGGGTCCCCTCGATCAACCGGAGTCGCAGAAGGCAACCGGGAAGCCCGCCGAGCGCTTCCCCTTCCCCCTCGATCTCCACGTTGAAAGAACCGGCGCGATCAAGCCGGACCGATGCCAGTCCAAGATTGGAAGTTCCGCTGTCGGCGACGAGAATTTCCATCAGATAGCCGCCGCAGAGAGAACGGTAGGAGATGTCCGGAGAGGTCGTATCTTCGGCAACTCCGGTCCCCGACAATACCGGGAACAGCAAGGCCGCCGATACGATAGACCGGAAGAATATTGCCGCAACAGAAGGCTTGTTCATAAACTCGTCCCCAGAGGAGGGACCGACCAGCAGTGTACAGTATGTGCCAGACCGATAAAACTACTCCCGTACCGGCAAAGAACCAAGCAAATAGTGCCGAAATGAAAGGGACTGAAGAGCAGGGATCGACCGGATATGAGGAATTTGCCGGAGAACTGATCGAGACCTGCATTATCAGCGATCCGTGGGTGGAAGGGGTTGAACGGTTCCGACTGGAACCGGTGGTCCTTTCGCGGAACGAATATGACGCTTTCAGCCATGCGATCGAATCGGTGGGGAAAGCCTATGCGGAGATGATCGGCATGGTCTACGGCGACGCGAAGCTGCTCGACCGCTCGTTCTATCTGACTCCGTGGCAAAAGGCGATGTGGATTGCCTCCGGGGGAGCATGGCACGGCATCGCCCGGGCCGATGCGTTCGTTCTGAACGACGGAAGCATCCGCATCTGCGAACTGAACGCCGACACGCCGAGCGGAGAACCGGAGGCGGTGATCCTGAACCGTCTGCGCCATCGGTTTCATGCCGACCTGTTCGATCCGAATGCCGAGTTCCGGGAAAAATTCATGGCCATGGTCAATGCCTCCCACCGGGCGACGTTCGGTGAGAACCGGACGGAGCGGCCGACCGTCGGCATCGTCTATCCGACCGATATTCCGGAAGATCTTTCGATGATCGAGCTTTACCGGACCTGGTTCGAGGAAGAAGGCTGGCCGGTCATTCTCGGTTCCCCCTACAACCTGATGCGGGGAGCCGACGGAACCCTGAGGATGTTCGGCAAACGCCTCCACATCGTCCTGCGCCACTACAAGACCGACTGGTGGGGAGAACGGGAACCGGTTCTTTTCCACGATGAGGAGTATCTCGATCCCGACCCGCTGGACGAACAGCTCCGGGCGATTTTAGGGGCCGATGTCGACGGTCGGGTTGCCGTGGTCAATCCGTTCGGTGCGATCCTGGCGCAGAACAAGCTGGCGATGGCCTTTCTCCACAAGGAGATCGATCGGTTCGGCAGTGAATCCCGCGAGGCGATCCGGGCGTACATCCCCCCCACGTTTCGTCTCAGCGAACTCGACCGTGATACGATCCTGCGGGAAAAGGAGCGTTGGGTGTTGAAAACCGATTTCGGGTGCGAAGGGGATGAGGTGATGATCGGTCCGCTTGCCGATCAGGATCACTGGGAGCGGATCGTCAACGATGCGATCCCCGAACGGTGGGTTGCACAGGAATATTTTGAAGCGGCGGCCGATGAGAACGGAATGGTTCCCAATTACGGTCTCTTCTTGATCGGCGGCAGGACAGGCGGTATCTTTACGCGGTTCTCTTCCGCCTCGACCGATTACCGGGCGATGACCGCACCGACGTTTGTCGAGAGTTGAGCGTTTTCCTTCTTCTGTCCCGTCCCTCCGATTCGGAATCGGATACGACAGAAGGGAGACCACCATTCGCCGCAGCGGAATGCAGGAAACGGAGCATCATTACCATCACAGTTTATTGAAGTTATTGAAGAACATGGACAAGGAATTTGAACGACAGGACGAGGAACGTCGGAACTGGTGGGAGGAATCGCTGACCCGTCGGGAAGCCGGGAAGCGTCTGGCCGCCATCGGCGCCGGTGCCGCCCTGCTGACTTCGGCAGGTGTGATGATCGGTTGCGGCGGCGAGGAGGAGTTCGACGATGCCGAGGCGGCCGCCAATGCAAAGGACGCCATCGATATCCAGAAGGAATCGGGCTGGAACGTCGGAGCCGACACGCAGTCTCTCTCCTTCCGCAACGCATCGCTGACCGACAGCAAGAATTCTCCCGACGGGTGGAAAGCCTATACCGATCCGGAAAAACTTCGTGCGGCCTGGAGTCCGTCGGAGACGACCAATCAGAAGTTCGTTTCGTCCGAACTGGTCAACGCACTGAACCAGCCGACGCTGAAGACTTCGATCCAGCCGGTCCACTCCCCCTCGATGGATGAGGCCTATGCGCGGGGACTCGGGATGAAGGAATTGCTGGAGCAGAGCAAGGAGCCCGGATCGACCGCCCTGATCGTCGATCTTCCCGGTCCGGAAGCGGTCGCCTACGCAGCCGCCCTCTCCGATTACGCCGACGTGGTCACCACGTTCGACAACTGGCCCCACCCGAACGGCGTGGTCCCGTCGCACGAAACGCTCGGTGCGATGCTCTACTACGCTCAGGAGGTCGAGGAGAACAAGAAGGAACGGAAAGCGGACGCTCCGACCGTCTTCGTGATGGACAGCAACCGGCTGACGCCCTACAAGGATGCCGCAGGTGCGTTCGACAATCGCTATATCGCCACAATGCCGACGGCGGCCAACCTGAAGTCCGAAGGAGTCAAGGGAGTGATTTACGCGACGCCGGACCAGACCAGAACACAGGAACTGGATGACCTGAACGAGGATTTCGTCGGCTATCGCGAGGCCGGCATCAACGTGACGATGATGCCCCTGACCGACTTCCAGCCGCCGAGTGCCGAGGCGGTTGCAGAACATGGCGCGGTGGCGGAAAGCTCGACAACGAATCGGACCTACTACTACGGAGGACATCCGTACTACAGTCCGTTCTTCTTCTCATACTACCCGATGTTCATTCCCTTCCGCTCGTATAACTATTCGGGGATGAACGCACCGTCGACGATCCGGAGGCCGAACTATACGCCGACCCGGCGACCGACCATGTTCTCCTCATCAACACAGGGGGGGCGGACAGG
>CAMLOB010000559.1 GCA_946481475.1 uncultured Chlorobiota bacterium
GGTTGCAAGTGCCCGAATCCGGCTGCGGCAACTCTCCGGGGTCACAACGTCTACGACTCTTTTTCGGTTCCTTCGCTCTCTTCCGACGGGGCCGGCTCCTCTTCGGTTCCTTCCCCTTCATCTGCCGCTGCGCTCGTCTCTTCCTCTCCTTCGGTCTCCTCTCCGGCGCTCTCCGTTTCATTGCTTGCCTGCTCTGCCTCGGCCTTCCGCTGCGCCTCCCATTCCTTGTCCTCGATCTCCTCGACCACTTCGGCGTAGTCGGAGAGAAGCTGCATCACCCGTTCGACCAGGATCCGCTGTCTGACCTCGTCGTTGTCCCGGTAGTGGTTCAGGAGGACGGCGGCGTCCATGCCGATCCGCTGGGCGTCGATCTGGGCCAGTGCCTCGAAGTCCTCCTCGGTCGCCTCAAGCTCCTCGGCTTCAATAATCCTGTCGCGCAGCAGCAACCACTGGGCGATGCGGATCGCGGAGGGTCCACGCTCGGCGTAGAACCGGTTCATCGGGAAGTCTTCGGGGAGTTTCCCGTCCTTGTAGTTCTTCTTTTCGTCCTCCAGATAGCTGCTGAGGATCTGACCGACCAGAGCGTTCGGGGCCTCTACTTCGTTCAATTCGATCAACTGATCGACCAGTGAGTCCCGGAAGACCTGGCGGTACTGGGCCTCGTATTCGGCCTCGATCGACTGCTTGATCGTGTCCTTCAGATCCTCGACGTCGCTCTCTTCCTCGCCGGTAATCTTCGAGGCGAACTCGTCATCGATCTCCGGCAGCGCTACCTGCTTGATGTCCTTGATCGTCAACTCGTAGGGGATGTGCCCTTCGTCCTCGCCGGTCGGCAGTTCGATCCGTACCCTGTCGTCGAGGCGTTTGCCGATCAGCTTCTCTTTCAGCTCCGGGTTGATGTGCTCGCTCTTCAGCGTTACCGGGATGTCCTTGGAGACCTCGCCGATAATCGGCACGCCCGACTCGTCCAGCTTCTGGAAATCGACCACGGCAACGTGATTCTCGTCGGCGATCGTGTCGACGGTCTCCTCGGTTCTGTGGCGTTCGCGCAGCCACTCGATCTCCTTTTCGATCTCCTCCGGAGTCACCACGTGATAGAGTTTCGTGGCCTGCAGTCCCTTGTATTTGACCTCGCCGATCTCCGGAAGGATCTCGTACTGGACGACAAACTCCACACCTCCGTCCTCCTGATGCCTGATCTCGCTGACGTACGGTGTGCCGAACGGTTCCAGCTTGTGTTCCTCTGCGTAGGAAGCGAAGGATTTCTGCACAGCCTCCTCGGCGGCCTCTTCGTTGACCGAGGAACCGTAGAGTTTCTTGACCATCGCCAGGGGAGCCATGCCCTTGCGAAAGCCTTTCAGATTGGCCCGTTTCTGGATCTTTTTATAGAGTTCGGTTTTGAAGGGCTCGAATTCGCCTGCGGTCAGCGTAAAATGTACTTCGCGGGCGATCGCGCCGGTTTCCTTCAGTGTGGCTTCCATCAGAGATACGTGCTGTTTTGTTATGAAGTCGAATCAAAAAAATCGGCCAGGCTCCGGCCCGGCCGTGAACACATGTTCCAGGTGCGGATGGAGGGAGTCGAACCCCCACGCCTTGCGGCGCCAGATCCTAAATCTGGTGCGTCTGCCAGTTCCGCCACATCCGCAAGAGGACAAATATACAAATGGAAGGGGATGTTTGTCACCGGGTGTACAAATACGAACGTGCAGGGACATGATCTGCCGTGTCCCGCCGATTTTCCCGTTTTCCTGCATACCGGCTGATTTTTCCCTGACATTCTGTTTCCATCCATCCCCCCCGCAAATCTGTAGATTCGTCCCCCATGAATGTACCACTGCTCGATCTGAAACAGCAATATCTGTCGTTGAAACCGGAACTTGACGAGGCGGTTGCCCGCGTTGTCGAGTCGCAGTACTTCATTCTCGGACCGGATGTGGATCGTCTGGAGCGGGAGATGGAGGCGTATCTGGAGGTGGAGCACGCCCTCGGCGTCAGCTCCGGTACCGATGCGCTCCTCCTTGCACTGATGGCTCTCGACGTCGGACCGGATGACGAGATCATCGTCCCGACGTTCAGTTTCTTTGCCACTGCAGGAGTCGTCTCCAGACTGGGGGCGCGACCGGTTTTCGTCGATATTGATCCGGTGACATATAACATCAATCCGGAACTGATCGAGGAGAAGATCACGTCGAGGACGAAGGGGATCGTGCCGGTTCATCTCTATGGTCAGGGGGCTGCGATGGAGCCGATCATGGAGATCGCCGGGCGACACGGTCTGCCGGTGATCGAGGATGCCGCGCAGGCGATCGGCGGGCGGGACCAGAATGGCCGTCGGCTCGGCTCGATCGGGCAGGTCGGCTGCTTCAGCTTCTTCCCCTCGAAGAATCTCGGAGCCTTCGGCGATGCCGGACTTGTGGTGACGAATGATCCGGAACTCTACCGGAAGATGAAGATCATGCGGGTTCATGGAGGGGAGCGGAGCTACTACCACTCGGTGATCGGCGGCAATTTCCGGATCGATGCGCTGCAGTCGGTCGTCCTGAGCGTGAAGCTTCCCCATCTGGACAAGTGGACGGCGATGCGCCGGGGGAATGCCGATCATTACCGCGGACTCTTTATCGAGGCCGGACTCTCCGAGTCGGTCGATCAGGTGATGCCCCGCGATGATGCGCCGGTCGGTCTGCCGCAGTCGGTCTATCCGGGGGAGGAATCCCATATCTACAACCAGTTCGTGATCCGCGTTCCGGAACGGGATCGGCTTGTCGAGCATCTGCGGGAGCGGAATGTGGGACATGCGATCTATTATCCGGTGCCGTTCCACCGGCAGGAATGCTTCGCATCGCTCGGCTACGGGGCGGAAAACTTTCCCGAAGCCGAACGGGCCTCGGCCGAGGTGCTGGCTCTGCCGATCTATCCCGAACTGATCCCGGAACAACGCGAACATGTCGTTGAGACAATCCGTACGTTCTACTCCTGAAATCCGGATTGAACTTTGCGGCTTCTTTGTGCCTCCGTCGCAGCGAATGTTTTTGTGGTGATTCTTCTCATTCGATATCTCTCTACGCGATATCTCTCTCTACCCGATTTCCCCCTTGAACGATTCCCCCTGTTCACCTACCTTCCAGACCGATCAACGAAGGAACGTCTATGAGAATACTTGTCACCGGAGGCTGCGGATTTATCGGATCGAATCTGATCCACTACCTGCTCCCCGCCGGGGAAGGCGGAAGCGATACGATCCAAT